>DATAGR010000035.1:0-16277 GCA_036263575.1 Aquihabitans sp.
CCACCGAGCGGGCACGGGCCGTGCTCGCCCGCTGGGGCGTCGGCGCCGTCGCCGTGACGATGGGCCGGCGCGGCGCCCTGCTCGTGCGCGCCGGCGGCGCCCCGCACGCCGTGACCGTGCCGCCCGTCGACGGCGGCGACCCGTGCGGGGCCGGCGACTGCTTCGCGGCCACCACCGCGGTGGTCCTCGCCGCCGGCGCCGTCGTCCCCGACGCCGTGGAGGCGGCGGCCACCGAGGCCGCCGGCTTCGTCGGGCGCGGCGGTGCCGCCGGGCTCGACCGGGCGGTCCCGCCGTCCGCGCCGCGGGCGGCCGCCGCATCGACCGGCGCGCCGGGACGCGACGTCGTCGTCGCCACCGGCGGCTGCTTCGACCTGCTGCACGCCGGGCACGTCAGCCTCCTCCAAGCGGCGCGCGCCCTCGGCGACCGGCTCGTCGTGCTGTTGAACTCCGACCGCTCGGTCGCCCGCCTCAAGGGGCCGGACCGCCCGCTGCAGGGCGAGGCCGACCGCCGGGAGGTGCTGCTCGCCCTCGGGTGCGTCGACGACGTCGTCGTGTTCGACGAGGACACGCCCGCCGCCGCCCTCGAGGCCCTCCGCCCCGACGTCTTCGTCAAGGGCGGCGACTACGCCGGCGTCGACCTCCCCGAGGCGGCCGTCGTCAGCCGCTGGGGCGGGCAGGCCGTGATCGTCCCGTACCTCCGTGGTCGATCGACCACCCGTCTCGTCGAGGGAGCCCGCCGTGGAAGCTGAGCCGTTGCAGTGGAAGGTCGTCGTCACCGGAGGGTCCTCCGGGCTGGGGGCGGCGGTGGTGGAGCGCCTGACCGCCCTCGGCGCCACCGTGATCGTGCTCGACCGCAACGAGCCGCCGGCCGGTGGCCCGTTCGTGGCCGTCGACCTGGCCGTGCCGGCCGAGGCCGAGCAGGCCGTGGCCGGCGTGCTGGCCGAGCACGGCGCCATCGACGCGGTGGTCACGTGCGCCGGCATCGACTCGCCGGGCCGGCTCGACGACGTGCCCACCGAGGCCTGGGACCGCGTGGTCGCGGTGAACCTGCTCGGCACGGCCGCGGTGATCCGCGCCGCGCTGCCGTGCCTGCGCGAGCGGCGAGGTCGGATCGTGACCGTGGCGTCCACGCTCGGGCACCAGGGCGTGAGCGACGCCACCGCCTACTGCGCCAGCAAGTTCGGCGTCGTCGGGTTCACGCGCGCCCTCATGGCCGAGGTGCGCGACGAGGTGGGCGTCACCCTGCTCACGCCCGGTGGCATGGGAACCGCCTTCTTCGACGGGCGCACGCCCCAGTACGCGCCGCCGGCCGACGCCCGCCTGGCCGACCCGGGCCACGTCGCCGACGCGGTGGTGTTCGCCCTCACCCGACCCGCCGACGTCGAGATCAAGGAGCTGGTGGTCACCGGTCCCGCCGAGGGCACCTGGCCGTGAGCCCGCCCCTCCTCGTCGGCCTGCGTGCGCTGAAGCTCGGCGACCTCTGCGCGGCGGTGCCGGCGTGGCGGGCCCTGCGGCGCACCCACCCGGAGCACCGCACCGTCCTGGCCGCGCCGGCGTGGCAGCGGCCGCTCGCGGACCTGTGCCCGGCGATCGACGAGCTGGTCGACGTGGGCGAGCTCCGGGCCCTCGCGCCCGCGCTCCACGGGGCGGACCTCGCCGTGAACCTGCACGGCCGTGGCCCCGAGAGCAGCCGCCTGCTGGCGGCCTCGGCGCCCGGGCGGCTCGTCGCCTTCGAGCACCCCGACGTCCCCGCCACGGCGGGCGGACCCCGGTGGGACCCCGACGAGCACGAGGTGCGGCGATGGCTGCGCCTGGTGGACGCAGCCGGTGGCTCGGATGCGGCGCCCCCCACCACCGAGCTCGACGCCGGCGAGCTGGCGCTGGACCGGCCCGCGGTCCCGCCACGGGTCGCCGACGCCACGATCGTCCACCCGGGGGCGTCGTCGGGCGCCCGTCGGTGGCCGACCTCGCGGTGGGCATCGGTCGCCCGCGCCCTCTCGGTCGACGGGCACCGCGTGGTCGTCACCGGCACCGCCGGCGAGGCCGCCCTCGCCGAGGCGGTGGCCTCAGGGGCCGGCCTCCCCGCCGGGTCCGTTGTGGCCGGTCGGACCGAGCTGGCCGAGCTCGCCGCCCTCGTGGCCGACGCGCGCCTGGTGCTCTGCGGCGACACCGGCATCGCTCACCTGGCCTCCGCCTACGCCACGCCGTCGGTCGTGCTGTTCGGCCCGACGGCACCGGCGACGTGGGGCCCGCCGGCCGACGGTCCCCACCAGGTGCTGTGGGCGGGGCGCACGGGTGACCCGCACGCCGACCACCCGCACGAGGGGCTCCTCGCCATCGCCGTGGGCGACGTGCTCGCCGCCACCGAGCGGCTCGTCGCCCCCGAGCGGCTCGCCGCCACGCCGGCGCCGTCGCCATGACCGGCGAGTCGACCGGTGCGGTCACCGTGGTGGTCGCCACCCGCGACCGCCGCGAGCAGGTGCTGGCCAGCCTGGCCCGCACCACGGCGCTGCCCGAGCGGCCGGCGGTGATCCTCGTCGACAACGCGTCGGGCGACCGCACCCCCGAGGCCGTGCGGGCCTGCTTCCCCGAGGTCCAGGTGATCGCGCTGGACCGCAACGAGGGCGCCGTCGCCCGCAACATCGGCGTCGCCACCGCGGCCACGCCCGTGGTGGCCTTCGCCGACGACGACAGCTGGTGGGCGCCCGGATCGCTGGCCGCCGCCGCCCGCCGGTTCTCCGACCACCCGGCGCTCGGCCTGGCCGTCGCCTGCGTGGTCGTCGGCCCCGACGAGTTGGTCGACCCGGTGTCGGAGGCCATGGCGGCGAGCCCCATCCACGATGGCCACGACGGCCTGCCCGGGCGTCCCGTGCTCGGCTTCCAGGCCTGCGCCGCCGCCGTCCGGCGCCGGGCGTTCCTCGACGTCGGCGGCTTCTCCCGCATCCTCAAGTTCCTCGGCGAGGAGGACCTCCTGGCGTGGGACCTGGCCGACGCCGGGTGGGCGCTCCGCTACCTCGACGACCTCGTCGTCCACCACCACCCGCAGGCGGCCGGGCGCGACAGCGGCGCCCGCCAGGCCCGCCAGCGCCGCAACGCCCTGCTCACCACGTGGCTCCGCCGGCCGGCGCCGCTAGCGGCGGCGGCCACGGCGCGGGCGGTGGGCGACGGCGTGCGGGACCCGGTCGCCCGTCGGGCGCTCGTCGACGCGGCCCGCCTGGCGCCGGCCGCCCTGCGGGCCCGGCGCGTGGTCGGGCCCGAGGTCGATGCGGCCATCCGGCAGCTCGAGGCCAGCTGACCTTCGTCGCCGGCGACGCCCGCCACCCCCATCGCACCCATCCCCGAGGAGCGCACCATGGCCCCCAGCACCGAAGCCCACGTGATCGACGGCGAGCGCGTCGCCCAGCACGGGCCCGCGCTCGAGGTGACCGACCCCGCCAGCGGTGAGCTCGTCGGCTGCATCCCCGACGCGAGCCCCGAGGTCGTCGCCCGTGCGGTGGCCGCGGCGCGACGGGCCGCGCCCGACTGGGCCCGGGTCTCGCCGGGGGAGCGGGCCGCCGGGGTCCGGCGCGCCGGCGAGCGGCTGCGCGAGCGCCTCGACGAGGTCGCCGAGCTGCAGACACGCGAGGGCGGCAAGCCCATCGCCGACTCGCGCGGCGGCGTCGAGGCCGGCGCCTCCACGATCGCCCAGTACGCCGAGCTCGGTCCCCTGCACCGGGGGCGGGCGCTGCAGGGCGACTGGGACGCCGTCGACCTGATGGTGCGCGTGCCGCGAGGCGTGGCCGCGGTGCTCGTGCCGTGGAACGACCCGGTCGCCGTCTCGGCCGGCCTCCTCGCCGCCAATGTGGTCGCCGGCAACACGGTGGTGTTCAAGCCGTCGGAGAAGACGCCGCTGAGCTGCGCGGCGGTGGCCGAGTGCTTCGACCACCTGCCGCCGGGGGTGGTCAACCTCGTCCTCGGCGGCCCCGCCGCCGGCGCCGAGCTGGTCGGGGCCGACGTCGACCTCGTGGTGCACACCGGCTCGGTGCGGACGGGCAAGGAGATCGCGGTGCGCTGCGCCGAGCGGCTGGTGAAGGCGGTGCTCGAGCTCGGCGGCAAGGACGCGATGGTGGTCGACGCCGACGTCGACCCGGCGTGGGCGGCCGAGCAGGCGGCGATCGGCGCCTTCGCCAACGCCGGCCAGATCTGCACGTCGGTCGAGCGGATCTACGTCCACCGGTCGGTGGCGGAGCCCTTCGCCGAGGCGCTGGCCGCCCGGGCCGGGGAGCTGGCGATGGGCCACGGGCTCGAACCCGCCACGCAGCTGGGCCCGCTGATCGACGACGGCCAGCGCGACGTCGTCCACGGCCACGTCTCGGCCGCCCTCGATGCCGGGGCCACGCTCCTCGCCGGCGGCGAGCCGGTCGACGGGCCGGGATCGTTCTACCCGGCCACCGTGCTCACCGACGTCCCCGACGACACCGCGCTGCTGCGCGACGAGACGTTCGGCCCGGTCGCCGCCATCCGTCCGGTCGACTCGTTCGACGAGGGCCTCGCCCTGGCGGCGGCGTCGACCTACGGCTTGGCCGCAGTCGTCCTCACGCGGTCGCAGGCGAACGCCCAGCGGGCGTGGCGGGAGCTGCCCGTCGGCACGGTGAAGGTCAACGCCGCCTTCGGCGGCGCCCCCGGCGGGGCGGCCGAACCGCACGGCCAGAGCGGCTGGGGCTTCGGCTACGGCCCCGAGCTCCTCGACGAGCTCACCCGCACCCGCGTCGTCCACCTCCGCCCCGGCGTCGGCACCGAGGGCGCGCCCCGGGGGTGAGCTCGAGGCTGGTGGCCGGGGGTCAGCCGGCGCGCTGGTGGGAGCGGAGCAGGCGGACGACCTCGTCGTCGGGGGTCTGGTCGAAGACGTCGTACCACTGCCCGACCGCGCCGAGGCCGTCGGGCTGGAGGGGGCAGACCACGTCGTCGGCGCGGTCGCCGAGGCGGCGCACGGTGTCGAGGGCGCCGACAGGTGCGGCGAGCACGAGCCGGGCCGGGCCGTCCTCGCGGAGGTCGTCGAGCGCGGCGGCCGCGGTCACGCCCGTGGCCAGGCCGTCGTCGACCACGACCACCGTGCGCCCGGCCAGGTCGGGGAGCCGCCGGTCGCCGCGGTAGTGCTCCACCCGGCGGGCCGCCTCCTCGCGCTGCTCCTCGACGAGGAGCTGGAACTGGGCGTCGGACACGCCGAGGCGCCAGCGGGTGTCGTCGTCCGAGAGGCACACGCCCCGCTCGGTCACCGCCCCGATGCCGAGCTCGACGTGGCCCGGGGCGCCGACCTTGCGGGCGACGAACACGTCGAGCCCGCACCGGAGGTGGTCGGCCACCTCGGCGGCGACGGGGACGCCGCCGCGGGGGAGGGCGAGGATGACCGGCTCGACCAGGCCGAGGTCGGCCAGCACCTCACCGAGGTGCCGGCCGGCCTGGGCCCGGTCGTGGTAGGTCCTCATCGGGACCGGTGCGCTCGGGGCCGTCCGGGCCGAGCCATGGCGTGCGCCTCGCGTCGCCCTCAGGGGGCGGCGGAGATCGCCTCCACGAGGTCGCCGACCTGCTCGGCCGGGCAGTTCACGGCGAGGTCCGCCTGGCTGACCATGCCCACCAGCTGGTCGCCGTCGATCACCGGGAGCCGGCGGACCTTGTGCGACGTCATGGTCTTGATCGCCTCCTCGAGGGAGTCGTCGGCGCCGATGGTGACGACCTCCGGCTGGTCGGCGATCTCGGCCAGCGTGGTCGACTGCGGGTCCTTGCCCTGGGCCAGCACCTTCACCACCAGGTCGCGGTCGGTCACCATGCCCTGGAGCTTCCCGTTCTCGTCGCACACCGGCATGGCGCCGACGTCGGCGGTGGCCAGGCGCTGGGCGGCGTCGGCGACGGTGTCGTCGGCGCTCAGGTGCTCGGTGCCCTCGGTCATGATGTCTCGGGCCTTGGTCATCGTTGCTCCTCTGCACTGGACGTCACGTTCTCTGCCCCGACGGCCGGTGCGCTAACCGACCGACCGACCGACCGGCCGCCCACCGTGCCCACCCGCCCACCCCGCCCGTCCACCACCCGCCGGAGCCGCAGCCATGCCCGATCCCGACCTCGACCGGTACGCCGGGCTCGACGGCCTCACCTTCGACCGTCCCGCCGACGGCGTGCTCCGCATCACGCTCGACGCGCCCGGTCTCAACGCCGTGGGCCACGAGGTGCACCGCCAGCTGGCCGACGTGTGGCTCGCCGTCGACCGCGACCCCGCCACGAACGTCGCCCTCCTCCGTGGCGCCGGCAAGGCGTTCTCGGCCGGCGGCAGCTTCGAGCTGCTCGACGACCTCATGGCCGACTACGAGGTGCGCACCCGGATCATGCGCGAGGCGCGCGACCTCGTGTTCAACGTCATCAACTGCTCGAAGGTGATCGTGTCGGCCATCCACGGCCCGGCCGTCGGCGCCGGCCTGGTGGCCGGGATCCTCGCCGACGTCTCCGTCGTCGGCCGCAGCGCCCGGATCATCGACGGGCACACCCGCCTCGGCGTCGCGGCCGGCGACCACGCCGCCATCTGCTGGCCGCTGATGTGCGGCATGGCGAAGGCCAAGTACCACCTGCTGACCTGCGACACGCTCACCGGCGAGGAGGCCGAGCGCATCGGCCTGGTCTCGATCTGCGTCGACGACGACGACGTGCAGGACCGGGGCCTGGCGGTGGCCACCCAGCTGGCCGGCGGCGCCCAGCACGCGCTGCGCCTCACCAAGCAGACGCTGAACAACTGGTACCGGGCCCAGTCGGCGATCCTCGACGCGTCGCTGGCCTACGAGTTCTACGGGTTCGCCGGACCCGACGCCCGGGAGGGCCTGGCCTCGCACACCGAGAAGCGCGACCCTCGGTTCTCGGGACCCACCGGCGAGTCGTAGCCGGCGCCCGAACGCAGTTCGCTCAGGGCTGACGGCCGCCGGCGAGCGTCGGCACGGTGGCCGGCGGCTCGGTGGTGGCCAGGAAGTCGCGCAGCAGGCGGGCGAAGCGGGCCGGCTCCTCGGCGTGCACGAAGTGGCCGCAGCCCTCGAACACCTCGAGGCGGCTCTGCGGGACGGCGGCGTGGGCCTCGTGGGCGTGGCGCACCGGGATGATCCGGTCGTTGTCGCCCCACACGATCATGGTGGGCACCTGCTCGGCCAGGTGCAGGCGGTCGAGGGCGCTCACCCGCTGGCCCTTGTGGTCGACCACCGAGCGCAGGGTGTGCAGGAAGGCGGTGCGCGTCTCCGGGTCGCCGAGCGAGGCGTAGGCCCGCCACATCTGCACGACCTCGGGCGACGGGCGCAGGCCCACGCGACCGAGCAGGCGGGTGCCGCCCCGGACGGCGTCGGTGAAGATCGGGAGGAAGGCGGCCGGCAGCACGTACTCGACGCCGGGGAGGGTGAGCGCCCGCAGCAGGCCGCTCACCTCCTCGCCGAGGCCACCCGAGCCGACGAGCACCAGGCGCTGGCACAGCTCCGGGTACTGGTAGGCGAACTGCATGCTCACGCCGCCGCCGAGCGACTGCCCGACGATCGTGGCCGGGCCCAGCTCGAGGTGGTGGAGCAGGTCGCGCAGGACGCTGGCGTAGGCGCCGAGCGAGTAGTCGCCACGCGGCTTGGCCGACCGGCCGTGGCCCGGCAGGTCCGGGGCGACGACCGTGACGTGCTCGGCCAGCTGGTCGATCACCGGTTGCCAGGTGGCCGAGCTGCCGGCCATGCCGTGGACGAGGACGACGACGGGACCGCCGGAACCGGCTCGGCGCACGAAGAGGTCGTGGCCGTGCAGGCCGATGGTGGTCCGCTCGGTGACGGGGGGCTCGGTGGCGCGCACGGGGGACCTCGTGGGCTCGGGGGCGGCCCCGAACCTACCCCTGCGGCGCTTCGTAGGGCAGCGGCGGCAGCCAGGTGTCGGTGTCGATGCCGGCGTCGCGCATGAGGCCGTAGACGCGCTCGGCCTCGCGGCCGGTGAGGCGCTGCACGTACTCGATGCCGTCGAGGTGGTCGATCTCGTGCTGGAGCACCCGGGCGAACAGCTCGTCGGCCTCCAGCACGATCTCGCCTCCGTCGGGGAGCTCGGCGTGGACGACGACCACCTTCGGACGCCTGACCTCGGCCCACGTGCCGTCGAGGTGGAGCGACAGGCAGCCCTCCTCGTAGGTCCACTCGTCTCGCTGGTCGAGCAACGTGGCGTTGAGCAGGATCGGCGGGGCGACGCGGGGGAGGTTGTGGGCCAGCGCCCGGACCGGTGCACCGACCTGGTTGGCGGCCAGGCCGATGCCCTCGGCGTGCTCCTGGGTGTGGAGCAGGCGGGCCGCCAGGTCGGCCACCGCCGGGGCGGCGGCGTCGAAGGAGGCGGTGGGCTCGTGCAGCACGCGCTGGCCGACCGGGACCACGCCGTCGCGCGCCCAGGCGCTCTCCTGGTCGACCGGCCACAGCTCGCGCACCACCCGGGCCATCGCCTCCCCGTCGAGCCGGTCCATGACGGCGCCTGCCCCGGCGCGGCGTCGTTCGAGGTGGGCGGCGGCCGCCTCGGGCAGGTCCCGGGGGACGTCCGCAGGCGGGAACCGCTCGCCGCAGCTGCAGGCCGCGTAGCGCTTGGTGACCTTGCCGTCGGCGTCGAGCAGCCACACGCGGTTGAGCGGCTCGTGGGTGCGGTCGTCGCCGAGGAGGTGGCACGGCCTGGGCGCGACCCGGCTGCGGAGGCGGCCCTTCCTGGTGGTGGCTCCCTTGGCCATGCGCTGACGTCTCGCTCGTGGTGGTGCGGCCGGTCGGGCCGGCGGTCTGATCCGGCGTCGCACGCTATCGGCGGGAGGGCGCGATGAGTTCTGCGACGGGCGGCGGTCGGCACCGGTGATGGAACCACGACCCGACCTCAGCTCCGCTGCCTCGCACCTCGCCTCGCTCGTCGAGCGCGTGCCCGACGATGCCCTCGATCGACCCACGCCGTGCGAGGGGTACGCCGTGCGCGACCTGCTCGCGCACATCGGGGGCCTGGCCGTCGGCTTCCGCACGACGGCCGTGAAGCGGCCCGTGCCGCCGCCGGCCCAGGGCGAGGACCTGCGCCTCGACGACGGGTGGCGGGCGCAGATCCCCCGGGACCTGCAGGCGATGGCCGACGCCTGGGCGGAGCCGTCGGCCTGGGAGGGCATGACCGAGGCGGGTGGCGTCGCGCTGCCGGGGGAGGTGGCCGGGCTCGTGGGCCTGGGCGAGCTGGTGATCCACGGCTGGGACCTGGCCCGGGCGACCGGCGGCGAGGCCTACGACGGCCCCGAGCTGGCCGCCGTGCTCCCCATGGCCGAGCAGTTCCAGGAGCTCGGCCCGGACGGCCCCTACGGGCCGAGGGTCGCGGTGTCCGACGACGCGCCGCTGCTCGATCGGATCCTCGGCGCCACCGGGCGGGAGCCGGGGTGGCGCCTGCCCGCCTAGGCACGACGGCTAGGCCGTCGGCTCCTCCTCGGTGGCGGGGCCCGCGAACTGCGCCTCGTAGAGGGCGTGGTAGGCGCCGGCCCGGGCGAGGAGCTCCTCGTGGGTGCCCTGCTCCACGATGCGGCCCGACTCCATCACCAGGATGAGGTCGGCGTCGCGGATGGTGGAGAGCCGGTGGGCGATCACGAAGCTCGTCCGCTGCGACCGCAGGGCCGCCATGGCCCGTTGGATCAGCACCTCGGTGCGGGTGTCGACGGAGCTGGTGGCCTCGTCGAGGATGAGGATCGTCGGCTCGGCGAGGAAGGCGCGGGCGATGGTGAGGAGCTGCTTCTCGCCGGCGCTCACCGAACCGCCCTCGTCGTCGAGCACCGTGTCGTAGCCCTCGGGGAGCGAGTGCACGAAGCGGTCGACGTAGGTGGCCCGGGCGGCGGCGAGGATCTGCTCCTCGGTGGCCTGGAGGTTGCCGTAGGCGATGTTCTCCCGGATGGTGCCGCCGAAGAGCCAGGTGTCCTGCAGGACCATGCCCACGTGGGCCCGCAGCTCCTCCCGGCGCATCGTCGAGATGTCGCGCCCGTCGACGGTGATCGTGCCCGCGTCCAGTTCGTAGAAGCGCATGATCAGGTTGACGAGGGTGGTCTTGCCGGCGCCCGTCGGCCCGACGATGGCCACGGTCTGGCCGGGCTCGGCGACCAGCGACAGGTCCGTGATGAGCGGGTTCGCCGGGTCGTAGGAGAACGAGACGTGGTCGAACACCACCCGGCCCCGGGCCCGCCCCTCGGTCGGCGTGGGCGCCGGCTCCGGGGACTGCTCGTCCACGTCGAGGAGGTGGAACACCCGCTCCGCCGAGGCCACGCCCGACTGCAGGACGTTGAGCATGGAGGCCAGCTGGGTGAGCGGCTGCGTGAACTGCCGGGAGTACTGGATGAAGGCCTGCACGTCGCCCAGGCTCAGCGAGCCCGACGACACCCGGAGCCCGCCGACCACGGCGATGGCGACGAAGTTCAGGTTGCCGAGGAACATCATCGCCGGCTGGATCGTGCCGGCGATGAACTGGGCGGCGAAGCCGGCCTGGTACAGCTCCTCGTTCTTGGCCCGGAAGCGCTCCTCGACGGCGCCCTGCTGCCCGAACACCTTCACGAGGGCGTGGCCGGTGAACGCCTCCTCGACCTGCGCGTTCAGGGCGCCGGTGTGGGCCCACTGCTGCACGAAGCGCCCCTTCGACCGGTTGGTCACGAACCGCACGAGCAGGAGCGAGGCGGGGATCGTGATCACCGCGATCAGTGCCAGGGTGGGCGAGATCACGAACATCATGGCGACGACGCCGATGATCGTGAGGATCGACGTGAGGAGCTGGCTCAGCGTCTGCTGGAGGCTCTGGGAGATGTTGTCGATGTCGTTGGTGACCCGGCTGAGCAGGTCGCCGCGGGGCTGGCTGTCGACGTAGGAGAGCGACAGGCGGTGCAGCTTGTCCTCGACGTCGGCGCGCAGCCGGAACATCGTCCGCTGGACGACGGCCGCGAGCAGGTGCGACTGCCACCACGACAGGACGGCCGAGGCGACGTAGAGCGCCACGACGAGCAGCAGCACGTCGCGCAGCCGGTCGAGGTCGATGCCGTCGGTGCGCCCGGTCACGCCGTCGACGATCACGTCGGTGCCCCGCCCCAGGACCCGTGGCCCGGTCACCGCAAGCGAGACGCTGGCGACCGCCGCCACCAGCACCGCCACGATGCCCCGGCGCTCGGGGCCCATGGTCTCCAGCAGGCGGCGGGTGGAGCCCCGGAAGTCCTCCGAGCGCTCGGCCGGCATGCCGGCGCCGCCGAAGCGTCCCCCGGCGAACGAGCGCGACGGGGGCTCGGGACGGTGGACCGGCGTCTCGAGGTCGGCGTCGTCGTCGACCGTCGTCACGCGGCGGCCTCCTCGGCGCTCAGCTGGGAGGCCACGATCTCCTGGTACGTGGGGCAACCGGCGAGCAGGTCGGCGTGGGTGCCCAGGCCGACCACGTGGCCGTCCTCCAGCACCAGGATCTGGTCGGCGCCCCTGATGGTGGAGACCCGCTGGGCGACGATCACCACCGTCGCGTCGGCGGTCCGGGGCGCCAGCGCGGCCCGCAGGCGGGCGTCGGTGGCCAGGTCGAGCGCCGAGAAGGAGTCGTCGAACAGGTAGATCTCCGGGCGGCGGACGAGGGCTCGGGCGATGGCCAGGCGCTGGCGCTGGCCGCCGGAGACGTTGGCGCCGCCCTGGGTGATGGGGGCGTCGAGACCGCCGGGCATGGCCCGCACGAAGTCGTCGGCCTGGGCCACCGTGAGGGCGGACCACAGGTCGTCGTCGGTGGCGGCGGGGTCGGCGAAGGCCAGGTTCGACCGCACGGTGCCCGAGAAGAGGAACGGCTTCTGGGGCACGAGGCCCACGCGGCGCCACAGCACCTGCGGGTCGAGCTCGCGCACGTCGACGCCGTCGACGAGCACGGACCCTGCGGTCGCGTCGAAGAGCCGGGGGATGAGCCCCAGCAGCGTGGTCTTGCCGGACCCGGTGCTGCCGATGACGGCCGTCGTCTGCCCGGCCACGGCCCGCAGGTCGATCCCGGTGAGCACCGGCTGCTCGGCCCCCGGGTAGTGGAAGCCGACGCCCCGCAGCTCCAACGACCCCCGCTCGGAGAGCTCGGTGCGGGGCGACTCGGCGATCACCACCGACGAGGGCGTGTCCAGGACCTCGTTGATCCGCTCGGCGCACACCGCGGCGCGTGGGGCGAGCACCGCCAGGAACGTCGCCATCATGACGGCGAGGAGGATCTGCGTGAGGTAGCTGAGGAAGGCGATCAGCGCGCCGATGCGCATCTGGCCGCTCTCGATGCGCCCGGCCCCGAACCACAGCACCGCCACGCTCGAGCCGTTCAGCACGAGCAGCACGATCGGGAACATGAAGGCCTGCAGCTGCCCGGCCCGCAGCGCGGTCTCGGTGACGTCGCGGTTGACGGTGCCGAAGCGCTCACGCTCGGCCGGCTCGCGCACGAACGCCCGCACCACGCGGATGCCGGTGATCTGCTCGCGCAGCACCTGGTTGACGCGGTCGATGCGCTCCTGCATGACCCGGAACTGGGGGACCATGCGCCACACCACGATCCCGATCGACCCGACCAGGACGGGGATGCTCACCGTCAGGATCCACGACAGGCCGACGTCCTCGCGCAGGGCCAGGACGATCCCGCCGACGCACGTGATGGGCGCGGCGACGAGCAGGGTGCACGTCATCAGCACGAACATCTGCACCTGGGTGACGTCGTTCGTGATGCGGGTGATGAGCGACGGGGCGCCGAGCTGGCCGACCTCCTGGGCCGAGAACGCCGACACCTGGCGGAACAGGCCGTCGCGCACGTCGCGCCCGAACGCCATCGCCGTGCGGGCGCCGAAGTAGACCGCGGCGGTGGCGCACAGGACCTGGAACAGCGTGACGGCCAGCATCACGCCACCGGTCCGCCAGATGTAGTCGCGGTCGCCGGTGGCGATGCCCTTGTCGATGATGTCGGCGTTGAGGCTCGGCAGGTACAGCGTGGCCAGCGTCTGGAGCGCCTGGAACACGATGACCAGCGTGAGGTCGCGGCGGTGGCGGCCGAGGTACGTGCGGAGCAGGCGGAGCAACATGGGCGGCGTCACGTTACCGACACCTCTGTCACCGGACCCAGGACGGGAGCGAGGTCGGAGCTGGTGGCGTGAGCCCCGGCCGCCCGGGGTATGGCCGGAGGCGGACCGGGCGAGCGCCCGGCCGGAGAGGACCTCGTGACCGACGTCAGCGATGCGATCGACCCCGACGAGGAGCGCCTGGTGGAGACGGGCGACCTCGCCGACGACCCCGTGACCGAGCCCGACGACGAGCGCTTGGTGGAGGTGGCCATGGAGAGCGATGTGCCGGTGCCCGACGAGGAGCGGCCGGCCGACCCGGTCTCGCCCGGCGAGACCTTGGACGACCCCGACGAGACGGCCGAGCCCAACGAACCGGCCTGAGGCCGTGGCGGACCGCGGCCCCGGTGACCCGCCCGGTGGCGCCGCCCGTCCTCAGCGGCGGGCGGCCGCCGCCGGGGCGCCGAGCCGGTCGGCCAGCCACCGCGCGTCGTGCCAGGCGTTCGCGTCCCAGTCGTTGTTGAAGTAGGCGTAGGCGTCGACGCCCTCGTCGGCCCACGCCCCGAGCTGGTCGGCGGCGCGCCACAGGCGCCGCCCCGAGTACCGGCCCTGGTACGGCTGCGCCGGCCCGAGGGGACCGTGGAAGCGCACGTAGGTCCACCCGGTCGTGCGCACCCACGGGTGGCCGGGGATGAGGTCGTGGATGCAGAGGGCGGCGCCGTGCCGCGCCAGGACCTCGAACACGTCGTCGTGGAGCCACGTCGGGTCTCGGACCTCGACGGCCCAGCGGTGGCGGTCCGGCGCCACCTGCAGCAGCTCGTCGAGCCGGCCGACGTCGCGCTTCCAGCGCGGCGGCAGCTGGAACAGCTGCGGGCCGAGGTGGTCGGCCAGGAGCTCCGAGCGCTCGAGGTGGCGGCCCAGCCACCCGACGGGGTCCAGCAGCTTCTTGCGGTGGGTGCCGAACTGCCCCACCTTCAGGGCGTACGTGAAGCCGTCGGGTGCCTGCTCGCGCCAGCCCTCGACCGTCGAGGCGGGAGGCAGGCGGTAGAAGGTGTTGTTGATCTCGACGGTGTCGAAGGTCGCCGCGTAGTGGGCGAACCACGACCGCTGCGGCAGGTCCTGCGGGTACACGAGGCCGCGCCAGTCCTTGTAGACCCAGCCCGAGCAGCCGACTCGGACGGTGCCCCGCCGTGTCGCGGTCACGTGGCCGGGCGGCCCGGCTTCGGCGTCCGCCCCGCGTGGAAGGTCATGGGGAGGACCACCCACGTCACCACGGCGAGCACCACGAGCCCGGGCCCGATCCAGCGCGCCTGCGTCTGCGCGAAGACGGCGTCGCCGATCACGTAGACGGCGCACCCGATGGCGAGCCCGAGGCACGCCGCCCCGATCAGCGCCAGGCGGTTCGCCGTCTGGATCATCTCCTCCTTGGTGCCCTCGCGGAAGCGCAGGCGGTGGTGCACCGACGGGGCGATGAGGAGGATGGACGCCACCGCGGCCAGCACGACCGAGGCGAGGTAGACGCCGCGCCCATCGTCGTCGACACGACGGAAGCCCTCGGTGAAGGCGGCGGTGAGGAGGAACGCCAGCAGCACCTGCACCCCGGGCAGGGCGACGCGCAGCTCCTGGAGGAGCTGGTCGAGCTCGCGGTTGAGGCGCTCGTGCTCGGTCTCGCCGGGGCCGTCCGCCGCGCGTGCGCCGTGCGGCTCGTGGTCGACGGAGGCGTCGCCGTCCGGGCGGTCCGGGCCGTGCCGGTCACCGGTCGGTCGCGGGGTCGTGGTGGCGGTGGGGGAGCGGTCCATCGGTTCCTCTTCGCTGCGTCGACGGGGTGGACGTGAGGTGGCCCCAGCCCTACCCCGAGGTGCACGCTCGACGACATCGAGGGGCCGCCAGCAGCTCCCTCACCCGCTGGGGTGGTCCTGCTCGGCGGTGGACGGGGGTACGCGCGGGTCGACGGCGCTCCCGCGCCCCGATCCGGTGCCGGCCCGCCCGGCGTGCCCGTGGAGGATCCCTTGGCCAAGCCGACCACCGCAGAGGACGTCGAGGGGACCCGGGGCGGCGTGGCCACGGCCACGAAGAAGCCCGGCCCCGACGACCAGCCGCAGGACCCGTCCGAGCGCGAGCGCCTGGCCCGCCAGTCGGACCGGGGCCGCGACGCCGATCGGGCCGGCGAGATCCCCGCCAAGGGCTGGAAGGACATCGCCAAGCGGGTGGCCAAGGAGGTCAAGGCCGACAACGTGCCGCTCCTCGCCGCGGGCGTGGCCTTCTACGCGCTCCTCTCGCTCGTCCCGGGGATCGTGGCCATCGTGTCGATCTACGGCCTCGTCACCGAGCCGGCCGAGGTGGCGCGCCAGCTCGAGTCGCTCACCCGCACGCTGCCGCAGGACGCCGCCTCGCTCATCACCGAGCAGGTGGAGAAGATCGCCGGGGCGTCGAGCGGCAAGCTCGGCATCAGCGTGGTGGTCGGCATCCTGACCGCCCTGTGGAGCGCGTCGTCGGGCATGAAGTGGATGCTCGCGGCGCTCAGCCTCACCTACGACGAGCGCGAGGAGCGCAAGTTCCTCAAGCTCCGGGGGACGGCGCTCCTGCTCACCGTCGGCGCCGCCATCGCCCTGCCCGTGGCCCTCGGCCTGATCGGCGCCACCGGTGCGCTGGCCCGGGCCCTGGGCCTCGGCGACGCCGGCGAGCTGGCCATCTCCGTGCTCCGCTGGCCCCTGCTCTTCGCCCTCGTGATCGTCGGCCTCGCCGTGCTCTACAAATACGGACCCGACCGCGACGCCCCGAAGTGGCGGTGGGTCAGCTGGGGCTCGGTCATCGCCGCGATCATCTGGGTCCTCGCCTCGGCCGCGTTCGCGCTGTACACGTCGCTCGCCGGCAACTACCAGGAGAGCTACGGCTCGCTCGCCGGCGTCGTCGTCCTCATGCTGTGGCTGTTCCTCACCTGCTTCTCGGTCCTCCTCGGCAGCGAGATCAACGCCGAGATGGAGCACCAGACGGCGCACGACACCACCAAGGGCCCCGACGTCCCGCTCGGCGCTCGCGGCGCCACCGTCGCCGACGAGGTCGGCGAACCGGCCGACTGAGCGTCCTGCCGGCGCGACCGGCGCTGCGTCAGCGGGCGGCGGCGAGGAGGGGGGAGAAGGGCCCGTGCTCGAGGTCGGCCGCCAGCGCCGCCGGGTCGGCGTAGACCCGGGCCGCCCCCGCCCGGCGGAGGTCGTCGGGGTGGTTGCCGCCGGTC
>DATAGR010000036.1:0-1926 GCA_036263575.1 Aquihabitans sp.
GGCGGGCCAGGTCACCCAGCAGGCCGGCCAGCGCCCGCTCGGCGGCCAGGTCGACCGCCGGGGGCCGGCCGCCCAGGTGGCCGTGCACGGTGCTCGCCCACGCGGAGCCGCCGAACTCGGGCCGGGTCGTGCCGAGCAGCAGGACCGTCTCGCCGGCCGCTCGCCAGCCACCGGCCACCCGGGCCCGCACGTCGTCGTGGACGCCGAGCACCCCGATCACCGGGGTCGGGTTGATCGGAACGTCGCCGGTCTGGTTGTACAGGCTGACGTTGCCGCCGGTGACGGGCAGGCCCAGCTCGCGGCAGCCGTCGGCCAGACCCCGCACGGCCTCGGCGAACTGCCACATCACCTCGGGCTCCTCCGGGGAGCCGAAGTTCAGGCAGTTGGTGACCGCGAGCGGCGTGGCGCCGCTGACGGCCACGTTGCGGTAGGCCTCGGCCAGGTTGAGCTGCGCGCCGGTGTAGGGGTCCAGCCGGGCGTAGCGGGCGTTGCCGTCGAGCGCGAGGGCGATGCCGCGGTGGCTCCGCTCGTCGATCCGCAGGACGCCGGCGTCCTCGGGCTGGGCGAGCACCGTGTTGCCGCGCACGTAGCGGTCGTACTGCTCGGTGACCCAGGTCTTGTCCGCACCGTCGGGGCTGCTCACGACGGCGAGCCAGTGCGCCTGCAGCTCGGCAGCGGTCGTCGGGCGTGGCAGCCGGTCGGGGTCGTCGGCCTGCAGGTCGTCGAGGTCGGCGGGGCGCCGCATCGGCCGGTCGTAGACCGGCCCCTCGTGCGCGACGGTGCGTGGGGGGACGTCGACGATCCGCTCGCCGTGCCAGTCGACGGTGAGCCGGTCGCCGTCGGTGACCTCGCCGATGACGGTGGCCAGCACGTCCCACCGGCGGCAGACGGCGAGGAAGGCCTCGACCTTGCCCGGCTCGACGATCGCGCACATGCGTTCCTGCGACTCGCTCATCAGGATCTCGGCCGGCGTGAGCGAGCTGTCGCGCAGCGGCACGGCGTCGAGGTCGACGTGCATGCCGCCGGTGCCCGCGCTGGCCAGCTCCGAGGTCGCGCAGGACAGCCCGGCGCCGCCGAGGTCCTGGATGCCGGTGACCAGGTCCGCGGCGAAGATCTCCAGGCACGCCTCGATCAGCAGCTTCTCGGTGAACGGGTCGCCCACCTGCACGCTCGGGCGCTTGGCCGGGCCGTGCTCGTCGAACGTCTCGCTGGCCAGCACGCTGACGCCGCCGATGCCGTCGCCACCGGTGCGCGCACCGAACAGGACGACCTTGTTGCCGACGCCCTCCGCCCTGGCCAGCCGTACGTCCTCGTGCCGCATCACGCCCACGCACAGCGCGTTGACCAGCGGGTTGCCGGCGTAGCAGTCGTCGAAGAGCAGTTCGCCGCCGATGTTGGGCAGGCCCAGGCAGTTGCCGTAGCCGCCGACCCCGGCGACGACGCCGGGCAGCACCCGCGCGGTGTCCGGGGCGTCGGCGCGGCCGAACCGGAGCGAGTCCATGACCGCGACCGGGCGGGCGCCCATGGTGAGGATGTCGCGGACGATGCCGCCGACGCCGGTCGCCGCCCCCTGGTAGGGCTCGACGTAGCTGGGGTGGTTGTGCGACTCGACCTTGAAGGTGACCGCGTAGCCGTCGCCGACGTCGACGACCCCGGCGTTCTCGCCGATGCCGACGAGCAGCGCCTCGCTCCTCGGCAGGTCGCCGAACCGGCGCAGGTGCACCTTGGAGCTCTTGTAGGAGCAGTGCTCGCTCCACATCACGCTGTACATGGCCAGCTCGGCGGTCGTGGGCCGGCGACCGAGGATGTCCCGGATGCGGGCGTACTCGTCGGACTTCAGCCCGAGCTCGGCCCAGGGCTGCACGTCGTCGGGGGTCTTCTCGGCGACCTCCACGGTGTCGATCTGGCTCATGCGCTGACGACCGC
>DATAGR010000037.1:0-4348 GCA_036263575.1 Aquihabitans sp.
GTTGGTGCACGAGCTGGCCACCTACGAGCGCGAGCCGGACGCGGTCGAGGGGTCTGCCGACGACTTCCGCACCGCCCTGTTCGGCCCCGACCCCCGCGTCCACGCCCTGGTGGCCGAGGTGGAGGAGGGAGGCGCCTGGCACGTGGCCGGGATGGCGGTGTGGTTCGTCACGTTCTCGACCTGGAAGGGGCGGCACGGGCTCTGGCTCGAGGACCTGTTCGTGCGGCCCGAGCACCGGCGCCTCGGCCTTGGCCGTGCGCTCCTCGCCGAGCTGGCGGCCATCTGCGACGAGCGCGGCTGGCCGCGCTTCGAGTGGTGGGTCCTCGACTGGAACGAGCCGGCGCACCGCTTCTACGAGTCGCTCGGCGCCCGCCCGCAGGACGGCTGGACGACCTGGCGCCTCGACGGCGACCCGCTCCGCGCCCTGGCCGACGGCGCACCCGGCTGATCCGCCCGCCCCGTCGCGTCGGAGCGAGCCGACGGGGCAGGTGGTCCGCGGGCGACGGTACGCTGCGCGCAGTGTCAGCCACATCGGGGGGTCGGGCGGCGGGGACGTCGGTGCTGTTCGTCACCTCCCGGCTCCGCACGGGCGGGGGGCTCACGTTGCTGCAGCACCGGGTCGCCCACCTCCGTGACGAACCGGTCCGGATGTCGATCGTCGCGCTCCACCCGACGCACGCCGGCGACCCGGCCGCCGTCGAGGCCCTCCGGGCGTTCGAGGCGGCCGACGTCCCGGTGCACGTGCTCGAGCACCGCTCGACGAAGGACCTCCCGCGCACGGTCGTCCAGGTGGCCCGGCTCGCCAGGGCGGTCGACGTGGTCCACCAGGTCGCCGGGCCCGACAGCATCCCGGCGGCGGCGTCGCGCCTCGCCCGGCGCCCGCTGATCCGCGACATCATCACCTCGAACCCGGAGGACCTGCCTCGGGGGTTCCGCCGTGGCGGCCGCACGGCCACCGTGAACCTCGCCATCTCCCACGCCGCGGCGGCGAGCGCGGGAGCACCGCGGACCCGCGTGATCTACCCCCACCTCGCCACCGCCGAGCAGCGTGGCGAGGCGGTGCCCCCGGTCCCGGAAGCCGGCGATCCCACGGTCCTGGTCGTCTCCCGCCTCTCGGCTCGCAAGGGCATCGAGCGCCTGCCGGACGTGATCTCGGCGACTGCGCAGCGCCTGCCCGGTGTGCGCTTCCTCATCGCTGGGGACGGCGAGCTCAGGCGCTCCCTCGAGGAGGAGATCGTCCGACGCGCCCTGTCACCGCACGTCGCTGTCCTCGGCGCGCGAGACGACGTCCCCGGGTTGCACTCGCTGGCCGACATCTACCTCTCGCCGTCGGCGGCGGAGGGGCTGGTCGGCTACGCGACCATCGAGGCGGCCACCTACGGCACGCCGATCGTGGCGACCTCGATCCCCGCGGTGACCGAGGTGCTCGAGGACGGGTCCGACGCGCTGCTCGTGGATCCGGCGGACGGCCTCGGGATGGCCGACGCCATCGTCCGGCTCGCCCGAGACCCGGAGCTGGCCGCCCGCCTGGCGTCCGGAGCGGCACGGGCGATCGACGAGGCGATCGACGTGCGGCGGTCGACCGAGGAGCTGGTGGCGCTGTACGACACGTTCGGACCGGCCGGCTGAGCGGCTGATCGACCCACGCGCTCTGCCAGACTGCCGGGCGTGACGGGGGGAGGAGCGGAGGCGTCGCCCGACGGCGGCGGATCGTCGTCGATCTACGACGTGCTGCGCCCCGGGCCCCGGTCGCGCGGGCTGTCGCAGCTGCGCGACGCCGTGCGCTCGGCGATCTCGCTGGTGTGGGCGGCCGCGAGCCGCCTGCTCGTGCTGGCCCTGGCGATCCAGGTCGCCACGTCGGTCCTGCTCGTGGTCCAGGTGTTCCTCGGCCGAGCCGTGCTCGAGCGCCTGCTGGCCGCCGATCGCACGGGCGAGGTGCCGTCGTCGCTCGCCGGGCTGCTGGTGGCCATGGCGGCCGTGACCGGCGTCTACGCCGTCAGCGTGGCCTGCACCCCCGAGCTCCAGCGCCTGCTCGCCCAGCGGGTCGCCGGGCACGCCATGGCGACCCTGCTGGGGGCGACGTCGCGCGTCGACTACGCCGCCTTCGACGACCCGAGCTTCGAGGACGCGCTCCTCCGGGCGCGGGTCAGCTCGCAGAACCGCCCGACGCAGGTGGTCGCCGGCCTGATCACGCTCGTGCAGGGCACGTTGACGGTCGGCGCCATGGTGCTCAGCATGGCCGTGCTGGCCCCGGCGGTCCTGCCGATCCTCGTCGTCGGCCACCTCGCGGCGCCGTGGCTGGCACGGCGGAACGCCGACGAGATGCACCGGGCGGAGGCCGACCTGACGGCGGTCGACCGGGAGCGGCTCTCCCTCGAGGACCTGATGGCCGCCCGGGGCGGCGCCAAGGAGGTCCGCGGCTACCGCCTGCAGTCGTTCCTGCTGGCCCGGCACGCCGAGCTGTGGCAGGCGCGCATCCGGCGCAGCGACGAGGTCGCGGCGGCCCGGTCGCGCCGCCTGGCGGTCGCCAGCGCGATCTCGGGCCTCGCCTTCGTCGGATCGGTCGGCGTCCTGGTCTGGTTGGTGGTCTCGGACCGGATCGCGGTCTCGTCGGCCGCCACCGTGGCCGTGCTGATCCCCGCCCTCGCCGGGCGACTCCGGGCCGTCGGGTCGGGGGCCTCGACGCTCTACGAGTGCTCGCTCTTCACCGCCGACCTCCACCGGTTCCTCACGGTGGCGACCGAGGCGGCGCGCAGCGCCGAGCAGCGGGTGGGCGAGCCAGGGCCGCTGCGATCCGTCGCCGTCGACGCCGTGCGGTTCGCGTACCCCGGCACCGAGCGGTCCGTCCTGCGCGACGTCTCGGTGGAGCTGCGGCGCGGCGAGGTGGTGGCGCTCGTCGGCGAGAACGGCTCGGGCAAGACGACCCTGGCCCTGCTGCTCGCCGGCCTCTACGAACCGTCGAGCGGTTCGGTGCGCTGGAACGGCGTCCCCTACGTCGACCTCCGCCCCGACCTGCTGGCGGCCCGCACCGCGACCGTGAACCAGGAATTCGTCCGCTTCGAGATGTCGGCGGCCCGCAACGTCGGGCTGGGCCGCCACGAGCACGCCGACGACCTCGACCGGGTGCGGGCCGCGGCTCGGCTCGCCGGCGCCGACGAGTACCTCTCGCGACTGCCGAGGGGCTACGACACCCTGCTGACCCGGAAGTTCGAGGGCGGCAGCCAGCTGTCCGGCGGCCAGTGGCAGCGGGTGGCCCTGGCCCGTGCCCTCTTCGCCGACCCGGAGCTGCTGATCCTCGACGAGCCGAGCGCCAGCCTCGACCCGCGCGCCGAGCACGAGCTGTACGAGTCCGTGCGGGAGCTGGCGGCGGACCGGGCGGTGCTGCTCATCAGCCACCGCCTGGCGAGCTGCCGCTCGGCGGACCGGATCTACGTCCTCGAGGAGGGGGCGGTCACCGAGCAGGGATCGCACGCCGAGCTGATGGCGGCGGGCGGCCTCTACGAGGAGCTGTACCGCATGCAGGTGGCCTCGTTCACGGCGGGGACGTGAGCACGTCCGCGCCGGTGGGCCGGGCGGCCTGACCGCAGGCGGGGCAGCCGCCGGTGGCGGCCACCCAGCGCTCGACGAGGGCGTCGGTGCGGTCGCCCGACTGCCGGGCGAGGGTCGGCGGCGGCACCGGTCCCCGGGCGTCGTGCTCGCCGAGGAAGCGGCGGGTCGCCAGGACCTCGTCGTCCCAGCGGGCGACGAGGTCCTCGTACACCACCTCGTGGACCGGCATGCCGGCCCGGTCGAGCAGGGCCCGGACGCTCACGTCGGTGACGTGCAGCAACCGGTGCAGCTCGGAGATCTCGTCGTGTGGCGGGGGAGCCGGGTCCCCGTCCGGCGCCGGGGCCCGCGGGGCATCGGCCGGCCTGGCCCACGCCTCGGTCGCACGCGCCTGCCACAGCGAGAAGGCGACGCGGACCCGGTCGTGGCGGCGCGACCACACGACGGCCGTGTCGGGGAACGCCCAGCGCAGCAGAGCGGCCGACCCCTCGGGCGCCCCGGGCTCGCGCGCCAGGGCGCGGGTGACGGTCGCCAGGGCCGCGGTGTGCAGCTTGGTGCCGAAGGCGCCGTTCGGCGTGGCGGTCGCGGCCCGGAGGGCGTCGAGGTAGGTCCGCATCGAGCCCCCGGTGAGCGGCGACGCCACGTCCAGGCGCTCGGCCCAGGCGTCCACGTCGGGCACGGCCAGGTGCTCGTCCGGGGTGCCGTGCACGCCCGTCCGGGCCAACGCGTGCGCCAGGAGGGAGCTCCCGGTGCGGCCGCTCGTCACGATGAGGTACGAGCACGCCACGGCGCCAGTCTGGCC
>DATAGR010000038.1:0-3128 GCA_036263575.1 Aquihabitans sp.
GGCAAGGTGGAGAAGACGGGCGCCACGTTCGTGGACGACACCCACCTGCGGCGCATCATCGACAAGATCGTCGGCCAGGTCGGCCGGCGCATCGACGAGGCCCAGCCGCTCTGCGACGCCCGCCTCCCCGACGGCTCCCGCGTCAACGCGGTGATCCACCCGCTCGCCATCGGCGGCCCGTTCCTCACCATCCGGAAGTTCGCCAAGGACCCCTACCAGATCGACGACCTGATCCGGTTCGGGACGCTGAACGCCGCGTCGGCCCGCTTCCTGCAGGCCATGGTCGTCGGCAAGCTCAACATCATCATCTCCGGCGGTACCGGCACCGGCAAGACGACGGCGCTGAACGTGATGTCGTCGTTCATCCCGGGCGACGAGCGCATCGTCACCGTGGAGGACGCCAAGGAGCTCCAGCTCCACCAGGAGCACGTGCTCGCCATGGAGGCCCGTCCCCCGAACATCGAGGGCAAGGGCCAGATCACGATCCGCGACCTGGTGAAGAACTCGCTCCGCATGCGCCCCGACCGGATCGTGGTCGGGGAGTGCCGCTCCGGCGAGGCCCTGGACATGCTCCAGGCCATGAACACCGGCCACGACGGGTCGCTGACGACCGTCCACGCCAACAACCCCCGTGACACCCTCGCCCGCCTCGAGACCCTGGTGCTCATGGCCGGCTTCGACCTGCCGGTGCGGGCCATCCGGGAGCAGATGGCCTCGGCCATCGACTGCATCGTGCAGCTGACCCGCCTCCGCGACGGCACCCGTCGCATCACCCACATCACCGAGATCCAGGGCATGGAGGGCGACGTCATCACCACCCAGGACATCTTCCTGTTCGACTTCGGCATGGGCGTCGACGAGCACGGGCGCTTCCGTGGCCACCTCAAGGCCACCGGCGTGCGACCCAAGTTCGCCGAGAAGCTGGCCGACCAGGGCATCCGCCTCGGCGCCGAGGTCTTCCAGCCGGAAGCCTTCGCCAAGCGTGCCGTGGGGGCGTGGTGAACCGCCGTCGCGGTCGCCTGGCCGTCGCCGGCGCGCTCCTGGCCTCCGCGGCCGCGGTGCTGCTGGCGCCGGCCACCCTCGCCCAGGCCCAGGACGGCGGGAAGGACGCGGCGTCGCTGACGATCCGCGGCATCGACGCCACCGACAAGGCCGCCGTCGACGTGACGTTCCTCTGGACCGGCGGGCCCGACGCCCTCGAGTCGCTCACCATCCGCGAGGACGGCGGGTCGAAGACCATCGACGAGCTCGTCGACCTGCAGAAGACCGAGAAGCGCCTCGGCACCGTGGTGGCCGTCGACCTCTCCGGGTCGATGGGCGACGACGGGGCCCTCGCCCGGACCAAGGCCGGGATCGCCGCGCTGGCCGACGCCATGCCCGAAGGCGACCAGATGGCGATCGTCAGCTTCACCGACGACGTCGTCGTCGAGTCGGCCTTCACCAGCGACGTCGACCAGATCGAGACCGCGCTCGAGGGCATGGCCGCCCCGCGCGACGGCAAGACGGCCCTCTACGAGAGCCTGCGCGAGGCGGCGGGGCTCTTCGCCTCCCGGCCCTCGCTCCAGCCGAACATCATCCTGGCCACCGACGGCGCCAACGACGTCGACACCGTCGACCTGCCGCAGGCCCGTGCGGCCGTCGCCAAGTCGGGCGCCGCGCTCTTCGCCCTCGACCTCAGCCACGACGAGGCCACCGACACCGAGTCGATCCGGTCGATCATCGCCCGCTCCGGCGGCACCCTCGCCTCGGCCGCCACCGAGGACGAGATCGACGCCGCCATCGTCGACCTCGACCAGACCATGCGCAGCCAGTACGTCGCCACCTACGCCTCGACGGCCGAGCAGGGGTCGGTGAACCTCAGCGTGGCCGTCGGCGGCGTCGAGGAGCAGGCATCGTTCGTGGTGGGCGACACCGCCACCGGCGCGGCCGCCACGCCGCTCGAGTCGAAGCCCAAGGCGGTCGGGCCCTCGTGGCTGCGCGGCAGCCTGGGCGCCACCCTCGCCTTCCTGCTCGTCGGCCTGGCCATGGGCCTCGGCGCCTTCGCCATCGTCTCGCTGGCCACCAAGAGCGACACCGGCCTCTCGGCCGTGCTGCGCCCCTACGACGAGGGCGGCGCGGCCGCCGCCGGCGAGGAGTCCGACTCGGCGCTGGCCCAGACGGCGCTGCTCCAGCGGGCCGTCGAGATCACCGAGGACTTCGCCGAGCGCCAGGGCTTCCTGGAGAAGGTCGAGCGCATGCTCGAGCGGGCCGACCTGCCCCTCCGGGCCGCAGAGGCGCTCTTCTTCTACCTGGCCGGCGTGATCGTGGTCGGCCTCCTCGGGCTGGTCGCGCTCGGCCTCGTCCCCGGCATGCTCATCATGCTGGTCCTCGCGCTGGTGCCGCCGGCGGCCCTCAGCTTCAAGGCCAACCGGCGCGGCAAGAAGTTCGTCGGGCAGCTGCCGGACACCCTCTCGCTCCTCTCGGGCTCGCTCCGCGCCGGCTACTCGCTGCTCCAGGGCGTCGAGGCCGTCTCGCAGGAGGTCGAGGAGCCCATGGGCAAGGAGCTCCGCCGGGTCATCACCGAGGCCCGCCTCGGTCGCGAGATCGAGGACGCCATGGATTCGGTCGCCGAGCGCATGGACAGCCCCGACTTCGCCTGGGCCGTCATGGCCGTGCGGATCCAGCGCGAGGTCGGCGGCAACCTGTCCGAGCTGCTGCTCACGGTGGCCGACACCATGGTCCACCGCGACCGCCTCCGCCGGGACGTCGCCGCCCTCACCGCCGAGGGCAAGATCTCCGCCATCATCCTCGGCCTCCTGCCGATCGGCCTCGGCGGCTTCATGTGGCTGTCGAACCCCGTCTACATGGCCCCGCTGTCGGAGACCGGTCTCGGCCAGGGCCTCCTCGCCGCCGCCATCGTGTCCGCAGGCGTCGGCTTCCTGTGGATGAAGAAGACCATCTCCATCGAGATCTGAGGACCTGATGCTCCCGCTCGCACTCGCGCTCATCGCCTCGGCCGTGGGCCTCGCCATCTGGACGGTCGCCTCCAGCGCCGACGAGAAGGCCACCGTCCGCGCCTCGCTCCGCCAGCTCGACGGCTACGAGGTCGACAGCGTCCGTGACCAGGACCTGCTCAAGCCGATGAAGGA
>DATAGR010000039.1:0-4840 GCA_036263575.1 Aquihabitans sp.
CGTCGGACGCGGTACCCGACCACGTCCGGGTCGGGGTCGCCGGGCCACGAGACGGCCACCCGGTCGGCCCGCCCGTCGACCGCACCGGAGAGCGCCCCCGGCGCCGGCCCGGGGTCGGCCAGCGCCAGCGGCGCGGTGAGCGCCGGCGACGCGCTGGCGAGGAGGCCGGTGCCGGAGCGGGCCACGACCGTGACCGTGTAGGTGCCGTTGCAGGCGAAGGCGGGCGTGAACCGGAAGGCCTGCCGGTCCAGCGCGGCGGCGCCGGCCGGCACCGCGCAGGCCGCGGGCAGGCCCGACGACGTGACCGAGTAGTCGACGCGGTTCGGGTCGCCGGCCACGGGCGGGGACGCCGTCCCCGACAGCTGCGGCGGGGCCGACACCTGGTTCGGCCCGGCGCTGGTGGTGGACGCCGACCAGCGCACCGACCAGGTGAGGCCGTTGGCGCCGGCCGGCGTCGCCGGCGACGCGCCGACCGCCACGACGACGACCACGACGGCGAGCGCCGCCGGGACGAGGCGGCGAGCGGCGCGCCGGCGGGCGGGGTGGGTGGCGGTCATGCGGCGGGTCCCTGGTGGTCGGCCACCTTGGTCGCCTGGAGCACGAGCCGGTGCTTGGCGGAGCCCTCGGGGTGGCAGGTGGAGAGCGTGAGCCGGGGGTCGTCGGTGGGGCCGGCGACCCACACGTCGGACGGGTCGACCTGGAACGGTGCCGTCGCGACCTCGTAGGTGCACGACCCGACCGGCGTCTCGAGGGAGATCTCGTCGCCCACGGCGAGGCGGTCGAGCTCGGCGAAGGGCTTCCCGTAGGTGGTGCGGTGCCCGGCGATGGCGACGTTGCCGTCCTCGCAGGGCAGCGGGGTCTCCGGGAAGTGGCCCGCGCCGGCCCGCAGGGCGCGCTCGGAGGCGCCCTCGACCACCACCGTGTCCAGGCCGATCTTCGGGATCTTGATGCGGGTGAGGCTGTCGCCGACCTCGATGCGACCGGCGAGGTAGGCGGTGCGCGTGCTCCCCCGCACCAGCTGCTGCTCGAGGCGGGTCTGGAGCGTCTCGGTGTAGCGGTCGGTGAGCAGCGGGTAGCCGGCGACGCCCACGGCCGCCACGACCAGGGCCGCAGCGATCCCGCCGAGGGTGCGCCTCGCCCACCGGTGCCGGGCGAGGACGCCGACGAGGCCGCCCGTCGTCGCCGCCCCGGGCGTGGAGGCGGGCAGGGGTGGGGCCCCGGCGGGGACGGCGCCGGCCACCGACCGGCCGCGCCGACGCCGGGACAGCACCGCCGTCACGGCGAGCAGCGCGACGCCGGCGCCGAGCAGCGCGACGGGTGGCACGGTCAGGCCCGGGCGGACCGGCTGCGCCGGCTCGAGCGGAGCACCAGGGCGCCGATGCCGGCTGCGCTCAGCAGGAGCACCAGGGCGACCGCCTGCAGGGGCTGCTCCTCGGCGCCGGTGCGGGGCAACGACGTGCGGGCGGGCGCGACCGGGGTGGGAGCCGGGGCCGGGGCGGGCGGCGGCGTCGTGGGCGGCGCCGTCGGTGCCGGGGCGACGGGGAGGGCACCGACCACCGAGGACGACCCGGCGCTGAGGCCGAGCCGCACGCCGCCGTTGACGCCGGTGAGGAGCTGGATGTCGACGGCGGCGGCCTGGGCGGTGGCCCCGCCCTCGATCTCCGAGGTGGCCCCCGAGGACAGCGTGATCGAGGAGGTCAGCGGGGCGGGCAGCGGCAGGGCGACCTGCTGGCCCTCGGGCACCGAGAAGGTGCGTTGCGGGAGCTGGAGGAGGGCGGCGACGTCGGCTGCGACCGTCACGGTGACGGGGATGGCGCTGAACTCCGCAGCGGTCTCGCCGCTGGCCCGGTCCCGCGACACCGACGTCGTGGACTCGCCGACCTCGATGGTGAGGATCGGGCCCGCCGGCGCGCCCCGGTCGAGGAGGGCGATCGTGGCCCCGGTGGCAGCCGTGGCGGCGTCGACGGAGTCGGCGTCCGACGAGGTCCGGGACTGGGCCTCGCCCGCCTCGATGGTGAGCAGGGCGACCTCCCCGAGGAGCACCTCGCCGAGGAGCTCGCTCAGCTGGTCGGCGATGAGCTCCGGCGGCACCGGCGTGACCTGGCCGAGGAGCGGGCCGAGGCCGGTCAGCAGCGTGCCGGTCACCTCGTCGAGCGGCAGCTGGGCGACGACGGGCTCGAGCACCTCGTCGCCGCCGAGCGAGAGGGCGAGGGCCTGGCCGGTGGCCGACGAGCTCGAGCCGTCGGCGGTGACCGCCGCCTGGGCCGACGAGCACGCCGACGACAGGGCTGCGAAGGGCACCGTCGGTGGCAGGGCCAGCGGGCTGCACGTGGGGGTGGCGCTGCCGTCGGCCTGGCCCACGGCGGTGGCCGATGCCTCGCTCTCACCGAAGCCCTGGGTGACGAAGAGGGCGCCCCGGCCCCGTGCCGACGCCGAGCTCGGAGAGGTGACGTCGGCCTCGGTGGCCCCGATGGTGAGCTGCTGGCCGAAGAGGCTCAGGAGCAGCGCGCTGGAGGCCGCCTCGGCGGCGTAGGTGTCCGGTGCCGACTGGGTCGGCGCGGCGCCGGCGGGGACCGTCGCCCCGGCGAGGAGGGCGGCACCGAGCGCACCGAGCGCGTACCTGCGGAGCTTGGTCATGGTCGTCCCGTCGTCGTGGGGCGCATCCCGTCCAGCGCCCGTCGGGCGCAGGCATTCGCCGTCGACCGACGCGGTTCCTGCTCGAACGGTCACTCACGGTGGCGAACCGTGCTCGACGCGCATGGCCACGGTTGCCCGCAGCTCGGGCTCGCCCAGGAGCCGACCGACGAGCGGCACGTCGGTGGGAGCCCGGTAGCGCACCGTGACCTCGACGAGCCCGCCGTCGGCGCCGGTCAGCGTCGAGCCGGTGCGGACGCTGCCCGGGCGCAGGCCGGGCGTGGCCCGTGCCGCCCGATCGGCGACGCCGGGGGCCGGATCGACCGCCGCCGCCCTCGCCCCCTCACGAGCGGCGTGCACCACGAGCAGCTGCGAGCGCGCGACGAGGGCGACCTGGACCACGAGCAGGAGCGCCAGCACGACGACCGGCAGGGCCAGGGCCACCTCGACGGTGGCCTGGCCCCGGCGGTCGGCCCAGCGGTGGCGGGTCATCCAGCCTTGTCGATGAGCTGGCCGACGACGGCGTCGAACAGCTGACCGATCTTCCCGGACTTCGCGGCCCAGGCGGCGAGCATCAGGGCGATGGCGGCCGCGCCGAGCAGCACGAGGGCGTACTCGGCGGTGGCCTGGCCACGGGCGGATCGGAGGCGACCGCCGCGGTCGTCGGCGGTCCGACGTGCGGCGGCCCGGGCCGCGGTGGCCAGGACGAGGTGGAACGTGGTGGCGAGGGACGACATGGGCATCTCCTTGGGAGGGGTCCGGTGGACCCGGTGGCGTGCTGGCCGGTGGCCCGGCGAGTGGGTCCGACGTGCGGACCGGGGCTCAGGGGGAGAGCGAGCCGAGGGATGCGGCGAGCAGCGGCACGACGGCGAGGAGCGCGAAGGCCGGCAGGACGCAGCACACGAGCGGGAAGAGCAACGTCACGGGCAACCGCCGAGCGGCCTCCTCGGCGGTCCGGCGGCGCCGGTCCCGGGCGATGGCGGCCACGCGCTCGAGCGCCGGGGGGAGCGGGGCGCCGCTGCGGTGGGCGGTGATCAGCGCGTCGACGAGGTGGCCGCCGAGCGGGCCCAGGGCCGGGCGGGCGCCGTCGAGCGCCTGGGCGAGGGGCGCACCGTCGACGGCGCGGGCGTGGGCGGCGACGAGGGCGGCGCGCACGGCCAGGGGCGCACGGGGTGCGACGAGCTCGAGGCAGGCCGAGACGGGGTGACCGGCGGCGGCCGCGACCACGAACAGGTCGACGGTGTCTGGCACCCCCTGGTCCACGGCCCGTGCCGCTCGCGACCGCCGCCGTCGGAGCAGGTGGGCGCGTGCGACGACGAGAGCGGTGGCGACCACGACGACGGCCGCCGGGCCACCCACGAGCCCCGCGGTGGCGGCCACCGCAGCGCCGGTGGCGATCGAACGACGGCGGGCGGCGATCGGCCGACGGCCGGGGACCGGCCGGCGGGCGCTCGCCGGTGGGACGGGTGCGCCGGAACGCCGGTGGACGGCGGGCGCCGGCCCGCCCCGGCCGGTGGAGGCCGCCCGACCGGCCACGAGCACCGCGCTCCCGGCCAGCAGGCCGCCGATCCAGGCGACGCTCACCGGGCACCTCGCAGCGACCGGGCCATCCACCACGCGCCCGCCGCGTCGAGGAGGCAACCGCCCGCGAGGCACCCCCAGCCGACGGGCGTGGCGAGCAGCACGTGGGCGACCCGCTGGTCGAGCGCGGCGACGACGACGGCGAAGCCGATCGGGGTGGCCACCAGCACGGCGGCAGAGGCGCGCGCCTGCGAGCCCAGCGCGGCGACCTCCCGTCCGAGCGCCTCCCGCTCGCGCAGGGTCGCGCCGACCCGCTCGAGGGCGCCGGCCTGGCTGCCACCGGTCGACCCGGCGAGGGCCAGCGCATCGGCCACGAGGCCGGCGCCGGTACCGGGACGCCGGGCCGCCCATCCGTCGAGCGCGCCCTGGAGCGGCGCGCCGCGATCGGCCTCGGCCGCCACCGCGACCAGATCCCCCTCGGCGCCGACGACCGCCGGATCGGCGCCTCCGACGGGCGAGGGTCCCGACCCCGCCGGGGCGAGGGCCTGGGCGAGCGACGAGCCGGTGGCGACGCGCGCCGCCACGGCCTCGACCGCAGCCGGGAGGCCGGCGGCGAACGCGGCGGCGGCGCGATGCCGTCGCCATCGGCCGGCGAGCGGGGCCACGGCGGCACCGCAGGCGGCGG
>DATAGR010000040.1:0-1519 GCA_036263575.1 Aquihabitans sp.
GGTGGAGCGGCGCAGCTCGAGGTCGGGGTCGACCTCGAACGACACGACGGCCTTGCCGCGCTCGACGGAGATGCCGGTGACCTTGCCGACGGCGACGCCGGCGACCTTCACCTCGTCGTTGACGAGGAGGCCGGTGACATCGGGCATCGTGGCCGAGTAGGACGTCTTGTCGGCGAAGAAGTCGACGTTGCCGATGCGGGCCACCAGCGCGGCGAGCACCACCAGGCAGACGGCGCTGTAGACGACGATCTTGGCGAAGTTGCGGCCGGCCGGGCCCCGGAGGCCCTTGCCCAGGCGGGAGAGGAAGCGCATCATCCGCCACCCCCGAGGGCCGGGGCGAGCACGTCGGCCACGGTGCCCGCCGGGGTCGCGGCGTCGGGCTCGGCGACCTCGCCGAGGACGCCGTCGGTGAGCGGGCCGAGCGGGTCGCCGGGCGCCGCGCCGGCCGGAGCTCCGGGTGCGGGGCTGCCGGGCGTCGGGGGGCCACCGGCGGCCGAGTCGCCCTCGCAGGCGAGCACGGGCACGGCGGCGGCCAGCGCCTCGCGCACGGCGGCCAGGTCGGCGCCGGCGCCGGTCGGGCCGAGGGCGTTGCAGATGAGCGCGTTGAGGTCGCCGGCGTCGATGAAGACCTTGAGGTAGCCGAAGCGGCTGGCGTCGGGCAGCTGCTCCTGGCCGAAGGCACCGGCGAAGGCCTGCATGTACCTCGACAGGCCGTACACCGTCTCGGAGATGTTCTCCTTCCGGGCGGTGAGGACCCGGACGATGTTGTCGCCGTCGTCGAGCAGCTGGTCGATGTCGGCCTCGTTGACCTCGATGAACTCGGCGAGGTGGTCGGCGAAGGGCCGCAGGGTGACGAGGAGCCGCTCGTAGTCGGCCCTCGCGGCGTTGAACGTCGGCAGCAGGTCGTTGAGGTTGGCGCCGATCGCGTTCACCGACGGGCCGATGTCGCGGTACTGCTCGCTGAACCGGCCGAGCGAGTCGACGGCCCGCAGCTGGGCGTCGAGCGTGTCCTCGAAGGCGGTGGCGGCGGCGACGCCACGATCGATCGCCCGGGCCACGTCGTCGCCCTCGCCCTGGGCGGCCTGGGTCAGCTCGTCCATGAGCGCGGCCAGCTCGTCGATGTCGACCTGCCGGAGCAGCCGGTCGGTGCTGTCGAGGAGCTCCTCGACCTCGGTGCCGGTGCCGGCGGCGCGCACGGTGTCGCCGTCGACCAGGTACGGCTCCCGGTCCTCGGTGACGGCCAGCTCGATGTACTTCTCGCCGAAGAGCGTCTTCGGGCGCACGGTGGCGCTGGTGTCGGTCGGGATGCGGGCGCTCGGGCGCAGCTGCAGCACCACCTCGACCTGCCGGTCGACGAGCTCGACCTTGCGGACCTTGCCGACGTTGACGCCGCGGTACTTCACATCCGAGCCCGGCTTGAGCGCCTGGCCGGCCCGGGCGAAGCGGGTCGACACGAGGAAGTCGTCGGAGAAGGCGCCGTACGCGGCGCGGACCGCGACGGTGGCAGCGCCGGCCAGGA
>DATAGR010000041.1:0-1777 GCA_036263575.1 Aquihabitans sp.
GATCACCGGCCAGTCGAACCACGCTGGCACCACCCCGATGGCGATGCGCCACGACCCGGCCTACGCGGCGGCGTCGGTGGGCACGTTCGCGCGCGAGCTGGCCACCGAGCTGGGCCCGCCGCAGGTCGCCACGGTGGGCCGCATCGAGCTCCGCCCCAACCTGATCAACGTGGTGCCGGCCAGCGCCACCCTCACCGTCGACCTCCGCAACACCGACGACGCAGTCCTGCGGGAGGCGGAGGCCCGCCTCGCCGCCCACTGCTCGGCGCTGGAGCAGGCCGAGGGCGTCGCCATCGAGCGGCGCACGCTGGCCCGCTTCGAGCCGGTCGCGTTCGCGCCCGACATGGTGGACCTCGTCGAGCGCACCGCCCGCGCCCACGGCCACACCGTGCGGCGGCTGCCTTCGGGCGCCGGCCACGACGCCCAGATGCTCGCTCGCGTGTGCCCGACCGCCATGGTCTTCACGCCGAGCGTCGACGGGATCAGCCACAACCCGGCCGAGCGCACCGAGCCGGCCGACCTCGAGGCGGGCGCCAACGTCCTGCTCGCCGTCCTGTGCGAGCTGGCCGGGGCGCGGGTTGCAGATCGGACCGGCCCGGCCGAGGGTGGGGGTGGCGCCGGCGCGGCCGGTGTCGGAGAGGAGCGGACGTGACGCGGGAGCTGGTGGTGGCGGCGGCCCAGATGGGCCCGGTGGCCAAGGGGGCGCCGCGCTCGGAGGTGGTCGACCGGCTGATCGCGCTGCTCCAGCGCGCCGCCGGCCACGGCGCCGAGCTGGTCGTGTTCCCGGAGCTGGCCCTGACGACGTTCTTCCCGCGGTGGGCCATCGACGACCGCGCCGAGCTCGACGCGTACTACGAGACCGAGATGCCCGGCCCGGACACCAAGCCGCTGTTCGACGAGGCCCTGCGCCTCGGCGTCGGCTTCCAGCTGGGCTACGCCGAGCTGACCCCCGACGGCCACCGCTACAACACCGCGATCCTGGTCGGGCGCGACGGCGAGGTCGTGCGCCGCTACCGCAAGGTGCACGTGCCCGGCCACGAGCAGCCCGAGCCGTGGCGGGCGTTCCAGCACCTCGAGCGCCGGTACTTCGAGCCGGGGCCAGCCTTCGAGGTCCACCGGGCCTTCGGTGGGGTCGTCGGCTCCGCCCTCTGCAACGACCGCCGCTGGCCGGAGACGTACCGGATGCTCGGCCTGCAGGGCGTCGAGCTGGTGCTGATCGGCTACAACACGCCGATCCACTACGCCCCCGACCCGGGGCAGGACCGCCTGGCTGGGCACCACAACACGCTCGTGATGGCCGCCGGCGCCTACCAGAACGGCACGTGGGTGGTCGGGGTGGCCAAGGGCGGCGTGGAGGAGGGGGTGTGGTCGCTGGCCGAGAGCCAGATCATCGCCCCGTCCGGCGAGGTCGTGGCCCGGGCCATCACCGAGGACGACGAGGTCGTGCTGGCCGTCTGCGACCTCGACCGCTGCTGGGACTACAAGAAGACCGTCTTCGACTTCGCCCGGTACCGCCTCCCGGATCGCTACCAGCTGATCACCGACCGGACGGGCGCCGAACCGCCGGCGTGACGGGAAGCGCCGGAACGAGAGCACTGCTCTTGACTCCCGCGGCGCCCGGGCGCATGCTGCAAGAAACGAGAGCACTGCTCTCTGAACCGGAGGAGCCCGCCATGGCCACGCCCACCGCACCCGCCGATCGCTACCTCGCCCCCGGCTGGTTCACCCGCAACGTGTTCAACCGCCTGGTGCGCCGGCTGACCCGGATGGGCATCAG
>DATAGR010000042.1:0-1585 GCA_036263575.1 Aquihabitans sp.
CGGGCTCGACATCGAGGTGCTGGATCGGGACGCGATGGTCGAGGCGGGGCTGGGCGGGCTGCTCGGCGTGGCCCGCGGCTCCTACCAGGAGCCGAAGCTGGTGAAGCTCGAGCACCGCCCGGACGGCCGGGCCAAGGGCCACGTCGTCCTGGTCGGCAAGGGCATCACGTTCGACGCCGGCGGCCTGTCGATCAAGACGGCGACCGGCATGGAGAAGATGAAGGGCGACATGGCGGGCGCCGCCACCGTGCTCGGTGCCATGTCGCTGGTGCCGACCCTGGCGCCCCGGGTGCGGGTCACGGCGTACCTGCCGCTGACGGACAACATGCTCGGCCCCGACGCCATGCGGGTGGGCGACGTGCTGCGCATCCGCGGCGGGCGCACCGTCGAGGTGCTGAACACCGATGCCGAGGGGCGGCTGATCCTGGCCGACGCGCTGGCACTGGCGGTGGAGGACGAGCCCGACGCCATCGTCGACCTGGCCACGCTGACGGGGGCCTGCATGGTGGCGCTGGGGGACCGCACGGCCGGGCTGTTCGGCAACCACGAGGCGCTCAGCGAGCGGCTGCTCGACGCCGCCGAAGCCGCCGGCGAGGCGGTGTGGCCGCTGCCGATGCCCGACCACCTCCGCAAGCCGCTCGACAGCGAGATCGCCGATCTCCGCAACATCGGCACCGGCGGCTACGGCGGGGCCTCGACGGCGGCGATCTTCCTGCGGGAGTTCGTGGGCGACGTGCCGTGGGCGCACCTCGACATCGCCGGTCCCGCCGATGCTTCGAGCGCCTACGACGAGGTGTCCAAGGGTGGGACCGGGTTCGGCGTGCGCACCCTCGTGCGGCTGCTCGCCGGCTGGAGCCGCTTGCCGGCGGCACCGGCAGCGTCGGCGGGCTGACCCCCCGGGGTCGGTTGATCCGCCCCGGCGGCGGGCGAGCGACGAGCGGCCGCCTTCGTGCCGTGCACCGCAGCCGGGGCGGTGCCAGGGCGGCCGTCGGACTCGACCGCCTCGCCCGCCTCGCCCGGTTTCCGCCATCCCGGCCAGAGCATTCGCACGGGGATACCCGCCCCAGGACCCCCAGGTCAGCGCCCGGTTCTCGGTTGGCGTCGATTCGACGTCGAATCGACGCCAACTCGCGGCGATGCGCTCGATCGGTCGGAGCGGTGGGAGAAGGTGTGCGGGATCGGCGTCGGCGCGCCTCTCAGGGGCATGCGCCACCCGTCCGCCCCGTCCCCCGGTCCTCGACCGGGCGCGTGCCCGACCGCGCCGGTGGTCGGACCAGTGGGGGTGGCGAGCGGTAGCGTCGCAGGTGCGGGATGGGCCCCGGTCGGGGCGGCGGGTGATGGAGGTGCGGGACGGTGGGTGACGTCGAGCTGGTCGAGGCGATCCGTCGGGGCGACCCCCGGGCGTGGGCCGACGTCTACGACCGCTACGGCGCCCGGTTGCACGCCTTCTGCACCCGCCGGCTCAACGAGCCGCACGCCGCGGCAGACGCCGTCCAGGACACGTTCGTGGTCGCGGCCGCCCGCCTCGACCAGCTCCGCGAGCCGAGCAAGCTCCGCCCCTGGCTCTACGCCATCGCCCGCAACG
>DATAGR010000043.1:0-2173 GCA_036263575.1 Aquihabitans sp.
AAGGCGGTGCGGCCCGACATGTTGCGCGCCGGCGCCATCTTCCACCCGCCCCGGCCCGTCACCGAGGGTTGAGCGGCGGGTCGTAGTCGTCGGCGGTGACCACGTCGAGGTTGCCCTGGTCGGTCGGGGCCGCCACCTCGGCGCCGGCGACCAGGAACCGCACCTCGGTGGCCTCGCCCGAGGCCAGCGCGGTGAACGTGAGCTGGGCGTAGGCCATCTTCTGCTCCTGGCCGGTGAAGATCTCGACCTCCTCGGAGAGGTCGATCACGGCTGTCGTGCCCTCGAGCGCGAACGACAGCAGCTCGGTGCCGGCCGGGATCTGCGTGGTGAGCGGCGGCTCGGGTTCGCCCAGCACGGCGGTGATGGCGTCGGCGATGGTCGGGTCGTCGTCGGCGGGGACCTGCTGGTCCTGCAGGCGGTCGCCGTTGAAGAAGTAGAGCGACATGGTGGCGCCGTCGTCGCCGTTCGCCGCGGGCGCGACGGTGCTCGGCGTGGTCGTGGTCCGGTCGATCGCACGAGGTTCCTCGTCGAGCGGCACCCCGCACGACGCGACGAGCGTCGCGACGGCCACGAGGCCGACGACGGCCGAGGCGAGGGCCGGCCGCCGGCGGCCGGCCCGCCGCACGGCACGCCTCACGGCACGTCCTCGTCGGACTCGATGACCTCATCCCACGCCACCGGCAGCTCGACCACGAACCGGGCACCCTCCTCGCCGTCGGGCCGGTCCTCGACCCACACCCGGCCCTTGTGCAGGGCGACGTGCTCGGCGACGAGCGACAGGCCGAGGCCGACGCCCTCGCTGCCGGCCCGTCGGCTGGAGCCGGCCCCGCGCGAAAAGCGGTCGAAGACGAGATCCCGCTCCTCGGGGGGTACGCCCGGGCCCCGGTCCTCGACGGCGATCAGCAGCGCGGCCGGGAGGCGGCGCAGCTCGATGCGGGTGGCGCCGCCGCCGTACTTGCGGGCGTTGTCGAGCAGGTTGGCGATCACGCGGACCAGGCGGCGCTTGTCGGCGCGGATCAGCACGCCCGCCAGCTCGGGGTCCAGGTCGATGGGGACGTCGCGGTTCTGCGACCACGCCACGGACTGGCTGGCCAGCTCGCCGGGCCGGATCTCCGAGAGCTGGAGGCGGGCGGCGCCGGCGTCGAAGCGGGAGATCTCCAGCAGGTCCTCGACCAGCTGCTTGAACCGGGCGACGTCGGCCACCATCAGGTCGACGGCCGCCTGCGCCGAGGCGTCGGGCATCTCGTCGCGCCGGGACGAGAGGACCTCGATCGACGCCGACAAGGTCATGAGCGGGGAGCGCAGCTCGTGGCTCACGTCCGACGCGAAGCGGCCCTCGCGGTCCATGCGCTCCTCGAGCACCTGGGCCATGTGGTTGAACGACGTGACCAGCACCCCCAGGTCGGGGTCCTCGATGGCGCCGAGGCGGGTGTCGAGGCGCCCACCGGCGATGGCCTCGGCGGCCACCGACACGTCGGCGAGCGGGCGGAGCGTGCGCCGGCTGGCCCACCACCCGAGGGCGCCGCCGGCCAGGGTGGTGACGAGCGTGGCGCCGAAGAGCGAGGCCGAGAGCGACTCGAGTGCCGACTGCGTGTCGGCCAGCGAGACGAACTCGAAGTACAGGGCGCCGTCCTCGAGCGGCAGGCCGATCAGCAGCTCGGGCGTGCCGTCGAGGGCGATGCGCATCCGGCTGGCCTGGCCGTCCTCGACCTGGCGCAGCAGCTCCGACGGCACGTCCTTCTCGTCGATCGCGGTGGTCTGGTTCGTCCACGTGCCCGACGAGTCGCGCACGAGCGTGCGGGACGGGCTGTCGCCCTGCAGGGAGCTGAGCGTGTCCCGGAGCTGCTCGTCGTCGACCTCGCCGGCGGTGATCTGCCCGCTGATCGAGGTGGCGTTCCGCTGGGCCTGCCGGGTGGCGGCGCTCTCGCGCTGGTTGACGATGTTCTCACGCGTGAGCGCCCACGTGCTGCCGGCCAGGAACGTGGAGAGGAGGGCGGCGCTGAGCGTGAACGCGAGCGTGATGCGGGCCCGCAGCCCGAGGCGCGGCGGGCCGACGCGCCGCCACCACGGGCGGCTCGGCGCCACGTCGATCGCGTCGACCACGGCGAGGTCGGTCATCGCGCTCAGGTCTGCAGCTTGTAGCCGAGGCCCCGGACGGTGACGACGTGGCGGG
>DATAGR010000044.1:0-4504 GCA_036263575.1 Aquihabitans sp.
CGCCGGCAACCGCGCCAGCCTCGCCGACGTCGAGGACGACCCGCGCCTCACGTTCGTGCACGGCGACATCACCGACCGGGCCGCGGTCCGCGAGGCGATGGCCGGCCACGACGCCGTGGCCCACCTCGCCGCCGAGAGCCACGTCGACCGCTCGCTCCTCGACCCGGACGTCTTCGTCCGCACCAACTGCACCGGCACCAACGTCGTGTGCGACGAGGCCCGGCGGGCCGGGGTCGCCCGCTTCCTCCACGTCTCCACCGACGAGGTGTACGGCTCGATCGAGGAGGGGGCGTTCACCGAGGCCGACCCGCTCTCCCCCAGCTCGCCGTACTCGGCCTCCAAGGCGGGCAGCGACCTCATCGCCCTCTCGCACCACACGTCGTCGGGCCTGCCGGTGGTCGTGACCCGCTCATCCAACCAGTTCGGGCCCTACCAGTTCCCCGAGAAGCTCATCCCGTACTTCGTGACCACGTTGCTCGAGGGCGGCACCGTGCCCCTCTACGGCGACGGCCTCAACGTCCGCGACTGGCTGTTCGTCGAGGACAACTGCGCGGCCCTCGACCTGGTGCTGCGCCAGGGGGCGGTGGGCGAGGTCTACAACGTCGGCGGCCACAACGAGCGGACGAACCGCCAGGTGACCGACGCGGTGCTCGCCTGCCTCGGCCTCGACGGGTCACGCGTCGAGCACGTCGTGGACCGACCCGGTCACGACCGGCGCTACGCGGTGGACACCTCGAAGATCGAGGCCCTCGGCCACGCGCCGTCGCGCCCGTTCGAGGGGGCCCTCGAGGCGACGGTGCGGTGGTACGTCGACCACCGCGCCTGGTGGGAGCCGCTGCTCGAGCGGGTCCGGAACCGGTGAGCACCCGCGCGTGAGCCGCATCGTCGTGACCGGCAGCGCCGGCCAGCTCGGCCGGCAGCTGGTGCTCGACGCCGTCGCCGCCGGCCACGAGGTCGTGGGCCTCGGCCGCCACGAGCCCGAGCCGGTCGACCTGACCGATGCCGAGGCCGTCGCCCGGGCCGTCAGGCGCGCCGCGCCCGACGCCATCGTGCACGCGGCGGCGTGGACCGCGGTCGACGACTGCGAGCACGACCCCCGCCGTGCCGAGGCCGTCAACGCGGCCGGCACCCGGCACGTCGTCGACGCCGCCAGGTTCGTGGACGCGCACGTCGTGTACGTCTCGACCGACTACGTCTTCGACGGCACCAAGCCCACGCCGTACGTCGAGACCGACCCGACCAACCCCCTCTCGGTCTACGGGCGGACCAAGCTCGCCGGCGAGCAGCAGCTGGCCCCGCACCACACCGTCGCCCGCACGTCGTGGCTCTGTGGCGCCCACGGCCCCAACATGGTGCGCACCATCCTGCGCCTGGCCGCCGAGCAGCACGAGCTGCGCTTCGTCGACGACCAGGTGGGCCACCCCACCTTCACCGCCGACCTGGCGCCGGTCCTCCTGGCCCTCGCGACGCGACGCGAGCCCGGCACCTTCCACGTCACCAACCAGGGCGCCACGTCCTGGTACGGGTTCGCGCGCGACGTGCTCGCCGCCGCCGGCCTCGACCCGGACCGGGTGCGGCCGGTCGCCACCGCCGACCTACCGGCGCGAGCAGCGCCCCGGCCCGCGAACTCGGTGCTCGACAACGCCGCGCTGCGCGCCATCGGCCTCGACGAGCTGCCGCACCACCGGACCGCCCTCTCCGACCTGGTGGCGCACCTCGGCGAGGACCGGCCACCGGCCTAGGCTCGGCCGCCGTGCCCGACCTCCCCGCGATGCCCTCGCTGCCCGAGCCGGAGCGCCAGACCGACGACAACCTGCCGCCGTGGCTGGACCGCTTCGACGACCGGGTGGACCAGCTCTGGGGCACCGCCTTCCGGGGTCGACCGGCCGCCGACCGCCTCTTCTACCTGGCGTCCGAGCTCGGCGACTTCAGCCTGATCTGGCACCTCGTCGGCGCCGCCCAGGGGCTGCGCTCGGACCCCGACGCCGACGCCACCATCCGCATGGCGGTCGTGCTGCTCGCCGAGTCGCTCCTCGTCAACCAGGGCATCAAGCGGCTGGTGAACCGCCCCCGACCGCGGCCCACCGAGCCCCGACCGCACGAGCTCCGCAAGCCGCTCACGTCGAGCTTCCCCAGCGGCCACGCCAGCGCCGCCTTCACCGCGGCCGGCGTGCTCGGCGCCCACGACCCCGACCTGCGGCCCGCCTTCTACGCCATCGCCACGATCGTGGCCACCAGCCGGGTACACGTGCAGATCCACCACGCCTCCGACGTCATCGCCGGCGCCGCCCTGGGCGCCGTCTTCGCACGGGTCGCCGTGCGGCTCTGGCCGCTGCCGCCTCGCCCGTGAGCTCCCGGCGCGCCGCGCCGGGGCACCCTCTAGGGTCGGCGTCGTGAGCGACGGTGGGCCGGCCGGCCGGGAGCGGATGTCCGACGTCGAGGCCCTCATGTGGAACCTCGAGACCGACCCGCACCTGTCATCGACGTTCGCAAACCTCACCCTGTTCGACCGCAGCCCCGACCCGGAGCGGCTCCGTCGCCGGCTCTGGCGGGCCAGCCGCATGGTGCCGCGCCTGCGGCGGCGGGTGGTGGCCGGCCTCGGCCCGCTGGCCCCGGCCTGGGAGGACGACCCCGACTTCGACCTCGACCACCACGTCCGCTTCGTCGAGCTCGCGCCGGGCGCGACCGAGGCCGATGCCCGGGCCCTGGCCGCCGAGCTGGCGACCCGCCCGTTCGACCGGAGCCGGCCGCTCTGGGAGTTCACGGTGATCGACGGCCTGCCCGACGGGCGGGCCGCGATGGTGCAGAAGATGCACCACACGATCACCGACGGCGAGGGCGGCATCCGCATGTCGATCGAGTTCATCGACCTCGAGCGCGACGCGCCCGAGCCGCCGCCGGTCGACGACGGGCCGCCGCCTGCGACCACCTCGCCGCTCGACGGCGTCGTGGCGGCGGTGACCGACGTGACCCGGCGGCAGGCCGCCGCGCTGCGCCGCCTCTCGGAGGCGGCCACGGACCTGGCCCTCGACCCCGCGCACCTCGCCGGCGTGGTCGGCTCGCTGCCGGCCGAGGGCGCGGCCACCGCCCGGTCGCTGATCCGCCAGCTGGGCGTGGTCGACGGTCACCGCTCGCCGCTGTGGTCGCGCCGCTCGCTCGACCGGCAGCTCGAGACGTTCGAGGTGCCGCTCGAGGACGTGAAGGCGGCCGCCAAGCGCCTGGGCGGCAGCGTCAACGACCTGTTCGTCGCCGCCGCGGCCGGTGGGGCCGGCCGGTACCACCGGACCTACGGGGTCGAGGTGGACGAGCTGCGCATGTCGATGCCGGTCAGCACGCGCACCAGCCGGGCACCCGGCGGCAACGCCTTCACCCCCACGCGCGTGCTGGTGCCGCTCGACGCCGATCCCCGCCGCCGCTTCGCCGCCGTGCACGAGCGGCTGGCCGTGACCAAGACCGAGCGGGCCCTCGGCCTCACCGGGTCGCTCGCCGGCCTGGTGAACCTGCTCCCCCGCCCCGTGCTGGTCCGCCTCGCCCGCCAGCAGGTCATGACCGTCGACTTCGCCACGTCGAACGTCCGGGCGGCGCCGTTCGACCTCTACATCGCCGGCGCGCTGATGGTGGGCAACTTCCCGCTCGGCCCCGTCGCCGGCACGGCGTGGAACCTCACGACCATGAGCTACCGAGGCCAGCTGGAGCTCGGGCTCCACGCCGACGCGCAGGCGGTGGCGAAGCCGGCGGAGCTGGCCACCGACATCGAGGCGTCGTTCCGGGAGCTCGTGGAGCTCGACCGGCCGCGACGGCGGCGTTCGCGCTCCGGCAGGAGCGCACCCCGGGGCTGACCGGGCCGCGGCACCGACGCGAGGCTGCGGAGGTGCCGGGAGCGGTCCGGGCGGCACGCCCGGGTCCGCGTCGAAGGCGGGTGTCCGCCTTCGAGGGATCAGACGCCGGCGGCGGCGATCGACTCCGGGGCGGTGGCGAGCAGGAGGCGCAGGTCGAGGAGGAGGTCGGCCACCTCGTCGGTGGACACCAACGCTCGGTGCTGCATGGTCGGGAGGGCCTGGTCGATCACGGCCAAGGCTTCGAGGATGATCTCTGGCGCTGCGGTCTCGGTCACGGGCACGACTCTACCCACGCCCACCGACAATCCACGCGCACTTCGGGGTGAAGCAACGGGACCGCCACACCGCCGGAACACGGGGCGCCACCCGGTGGTGCCGTCGCCGTCGCGGCCTTCCCTACCCTTGCGCCGTGCGCTACGAGACGATCCGCCGCCTGGGCCGGGGCGGGATGGGCGTGGTCGACCTGGCGCGCGACGAACGCGGGCGGGAGGTGGCGCTCAAGCGGCTCTCCCTGCACGGCACCCCCGAGGAGCTGGAGCGGGCCCGCCAGCGCATCCGCCGCGAGGCCGAGGTCCTCCGCCACCTCGACCACCCGGCGATCGTCGAGCTGCTCGACGTCTTCGACGACGGCGACGACCTCGTGCTGGTCATGGACCACCTCTCCG
>DATAGR010000045.1:0-2663 GCA_036263575.1 Aquihabitans sp.
CGTCATCGGGATGCTCGCCGACCTCATTGGACGGGCCACGCGGGCCACCCACGAGGTGCAACCGGCAGCCGGGTTCACGCGCGACGCGCCCCCCACCTTCCCGCCCGCCCACGGCCGGACGCCCCTGGAACGCCCGGCCACGCCGGTCGAGGACGCCCACGTGGGCGCCACCGTGGCCGCCTCGGTGAGCGAGGGGCTCCAGGCGTGAGCGCCGCGGTCGGCGCGCCGGTCGAACCCGACGTCCCCACGGGCAACACCTACGACAAGTACGCCTCCAAGAACCCGGTCGAGCGGCGCCTGATGGACGGCTTCTTCGCCGCCCTCGACGCCTCGCTGCCCCGGACCTCGCCCGCCCGCATCCTCGAGGTGGGCGTCGGCGAGGGCGAGGTCACCGCCCGCCTCGCCGCCCGGTGGCCCGACGCCACCTTCTGCGGCGTCGACCTCCCCGACCACGGCCTCGCCGCCCACTGGGACGGCAAGGGCTTCGCGCCGCTCTTCGGCGACATCGGCCACCTGCCGTTCCGCGACGCGACGTTCGACCTGGTGCTGGCCATCGAGGTCCTCGAGCACGTGCCGTACCCCGAGCTGGCCCTCTCGGAGCTGGCCCGGGTCGCCCGGCGCGACGTCGTCCTGTCGGTCCCGCGGGAGCCCATCTGGTGCGCGGCCAACCTGGCCCGGGGCAAGTACGTGCGCGACCTCGGGAACACGCCGGGTCACATCAACCACTGGTCGAAGAAGGCCTTCGCCGACCTGGTCGGCCGCCGCTTCGACGTGCGCGAGGTCCGGGCGCCGTTCCCCTGGACGATGGTGGCGGCCGCCGTCCGCTGACGGCGACCCCTCCCCCGGCCCGGCGGCTCGGGCTCAGCTCCCGGGCGGCGCCTGCAGCGGCAGCGGCAGGCACTGGCCCTCGAGCTCGGCGACCTGGATGCGGTCGCGGTTGGCGTAGGTGATCTCGTTGGTGGGGTCGACCTGCACCTTGTACTCCCGGAAGGACTGCTCCAGGGAGTCGTAGGCGAGGAGCCGGCCGACCAGCGGGTCGCCCAGGCCGAGGATCAGCTTGATCGTCTCGATGGCCTGGATGGAGCCGACGATGCCGGGGAGCACGCCGAGGACGCCGGCCTCGGCGCACGACGGTGCCAGGTCGGCGGGCGGCGGCTCGGGGACCATGTCGCGGTACGTGGGGCCGTTCTTGGGGTCGAAGACGGTGACCATGCCCTCGAAGCGGAAGATGGACCCGTGCACGACGGGGATGCCGAGCTTCACCGAGGCGTCGTTGACGAGGAAGCGCGTGGGGAAGTTGTCGGTGCCGTCGACGATCGCGTCGTAGCCCTGGAGGATCTCCATGACGTTGTCGGCGCCGAGGCGGACGTCGTAGGTGACGACGTTGACGTCGGGGTTGAGGGCGGTGAGCGTCTTCTTGGCCGAGTCGACCTTGCGGTCGCCGATGCGGTCCATGTTGTGGAGGATCTGGCGCTGCAGGTTGGACTCGTCGACGACGTCCATGTCGATGATGCCGAGCGTGCCCACGCCGGCGGCGGCGAGGTACAGCGCGGCCGGTGATCCCAGGCCGCCGGCGCCGAGCAGCAGGACCTTGGCGTCGAGCAGCTCCTGCTGGCCGATCTCGCCGACCTCGGGCAGCAGCAGGTGGCGCTTGTAGCGGTTGCGCTGGTCCGAGGTCAGCGCGGCGGGGGTGACCCAGTCGCGGTCCTCGTCCTTCCAGCGGTTGAAGCCGCCGACGACCGAGACGACGTCGGTGTAGCCGAGCTCGGCGAGCGTCTTCGCTGCGAACGCCGAGCGGGTGCCGCCGGCGCAGTAGACGACCAGCGGCGTGTCGTGGTCGGGGATGCGCATCTCGATGTTCGTCTCGAGCGTGCCGCGCGGGATGTGCACGGCGCCGGGCAGGGCGCCCTGCTCGTACTCGTCGGGCTCGCGCACGTCGAGCGTGACCGCGCCCTCGGCCTTGCGCAGGTCGTCGGCCTCGGCCGTCGTGACCTCGCGGATCTCGGCCTTGGTGGATGCGAGCAGGTCTCTGAAGCTGGCCATGGGGATCCCTCTGGTGTGCCGGTGGCCCACGTGCCGTGGACCGTGAAAAAGCTAACGGGTGGGTCAACAATGGGGCCAGCGCCGCCATTCCGCCGGCCGACGTGCGACGCCTCGGCGGACGAGTGCTACTCGACCGTCGTTGACGGTGGGTCTGGAAGAGCATGAAAGTGCACGAGACGCCTCGCAGCTTCGCTGCCTTCCCGGCTCGGGTTCCGCCCCGGCCGCCTGCCGCCTCGCCCCTGGAGGACCTCGTGTCGCTTCCCCCGCTCGACCTCACCCTGCCCACCGACCACCTGCACGTCACGCCCCTGGCCGACCCCGTCATCGACCTGCTGGGCCACGACCTCCGCTCCGCCTACGTCGAGCGGTTCTGGCTCCCGATCCTCGGGCCGACCACGGTGCTGCTCCTGCGCCGCTCGGCGCCCTGTTCGAGGAGCACCCCGAGGGCTTCGACCTCCCGTTGCTCGACACCGCTGCCGCCATGGGCCTCGGCAACAAGGGCGGCCGCAACGCCCCGTTCCTCCGAGCCATCGCCCGCTCCACCAAGTTCAAGATCACCCAGCCCGCCGGCAGCGGGGGCCTGGCCGTCCACCGGCGGGTCGCGCCGCTGACCCGCATCC
>DATAGR010000046.1:0-3249 GCA_036263575.1 Aquihabitans sp.
TCCGAGCCGCAGATGGCCGCCATGGTGACCCGGACGATGGCGTCGCCCGGGTGCTCGATCGGCGGGACGTCCTTCTCCTCGACCCGGATCTTGTACGGCCCGCGGTAGACCATCGCTCGCAAGGGCTGCCTCCTCGTCAGGAGGCGGCGCTGCCCCTGGCGGGTGCGGCCGAAACACCGGTGCGGTGGCGGCGTGCGGTGGTGGTGGTGGAGGTGAGGGGAATCGAACCCCTGGCCTCCTCGATGCGACCGAGGCGCTCTACCAACTGAGCTACACCCCCGCGGAACGGGAGCCCGCACCCTAGCGCGGCGCCTCCGGGCGGCCCGACGCCGGTTGCGGCGGCCGCGGGCAAACGGAGATGTGGGCCATTCGGCCCAAAGACGTCAGGGGTCGTCAGAATTCGCTCAAGACCCCGTCGGTGCAGGTCGAGAACATCATCATGGCCGCACCCTCGATCCCCCGCCCAGCTCGCCGTGCAGCGCTCGCCACCGTCCTCGTCGTGGCCCTGTCCCTCCTCGCCGCCTGCCTGAACCCCAGCCAGTCGCAGGTGCAGCAGGAGCTGAACAAGGACCGCAACGCCCACGGCCTCCGCAGCCTCGGCGCCCAGGCCGACGCCCAGCGCAAGGCCCAGGCCTGGGCCGAGCGCCTGGCCCGGGAGAACCGCCTCTACCACTCGACGCTGACCGACGGCATCGGCGTCCGCTGGTGCTCGATCGGCGAGAACGTCGGCTACGGCGGCAGCGTCGCCGGCGTGCAAGACGCCTACATGAACTCGCCCGACCACCGGCGCAACATCCTCTCCAGCACCTGGAACGGCGTCGGCGTCGGCTACGCCCGCAACGGCAGCCGCGTCTACACCGTCCAGGTCTTCATCAAGACCTGCTGACGCCGCCCACCACACCCTGGACACCACCGCCCCGGCGGCCACGGCTCCCCGTGGCCGCCGGGGCGCGTCCGGACTCGGGCCTTCGGTGGTGGCGGCTACCGTGAGCGGGTCGTCGATGGAACGTGTTCCAGTCCCGGGGGTGCCCGATGCGAGTGGTAGTCGATTTCGACCTGTGCGAGAGCAACGCGGTGTGCATGAACATCGCCCCCGAGGTCTTCGAGGTCCGCGACGACGACTTCCTGTACGTGCTCCAGGAGGAGCCCGACGAGTCGCTGCGCGCCAAGGTCACCGAGGCCGTCGCCCGGTGCCCGAAGCAGGCCATCGCGCTCGAGGGCTGACCTCGCCCCGGTGACCGCCCTCGACCGCATCGTCGTGGTCGGCGCGTCGCTGGCGGGGATGCGGGCCGCCGAGACGCTGCGGGCCGAGGGGTTCACCGGCACGCTGACCGTCGTCGGCGACGAGCCGCACCCGCCCTACGACCGCCCGCCGCTCTCCAAGCAGGTGCTCGCCGGCACCTGGGACGCCGAGCGCATCGCGCTCCCGTCGGGCGCCAAGGCCGAGCTGGACCTCACGTGGGAGCGCGGGGTCGCCGCCGTCGGCCTCGACCTCGGCGCGCGGCGGGTCGCGCTGGCCGACGGCCGTGTCCTGCCGTTCGACGGGCTGGTCGTGGCCACCGGCGCATCGGCCCGGTGGATCCCCGGCAGCCGGGGGGTGCCCGGCGTCTTCGCCCTCCGCACGCTCGACGACGCGCTGGCCATCGGCGCCGCCATCGACGCCGGGGCCCGACGCCTCGTGGTGGTCGGTGCCGGCTTCATCGGCGCCGAGGTGGCGGCGTCGTGCCGGGGCCGGGGCCTCGACGTCACCGTGGTCGAACCGCTGGCCCAGCCCCTGGCACGGGTGCTGGGCGACGAGGTCGGTGCGGTGGTCGCCGACGTCCACCGCGACCACGGCGTCGACCTCCGGCTGGGCGTGGGGGTCGACGCCATCGGCTCCGGGGGCCTCGGCGTCGAGCGGGTGCACCTGGCCGACGGCACGACGGTGGAGGCGGACCTCGTCGTGATCGGCATCGGCGTGGTGCCGAACACCGGCTGGCTCGAGGGCAGCGGGCTGGTCCTCGAGGACGGCGTCCGGTGCGACGCCACCACGCTCGCGGCGCCGGGCGTGGTGGCGGCCGGCGACGTCGCCCGGTGGCCCAACGCCGCCTTCGACGACGAGGTCATGCGCGTCGAGCACTGGGAGCACGCCATCGACATGGGCGCCCACGCCGCCCGGCGGCTGCTCGCCGGCGACGGGCCCGGCGAGCCGTTCGCGCCCGTGCCGTGGTTCTGGAGCGACCAGTACGACCGGAAGCTGCAACTGGCGGGGCGGGTGCGCCCCGACGACGAGCTGGTCGTCGTGGCCGGCTCGATGGCCGAGCGGCGCTTCACCGCCCTCTACGGGCGCGACGGCCGGGTGGTCGGCGCCTTCGCCATGAACATGCCGGCGCGCGTGATCCGCTACCGGCAGGCCATCGCCGAGGGTCTGCGCTGGGACGACGCCCTCGCCGCCGCGGGGGCGAGCGCCTGAGCGTGGACCCGTCGGCCGATCCGGAGCGGGCGCGGGCGGCAGCCGCCGAGGCGGTCGAGGTGGTCGGCACCGACGGGACCGTCGAGCGGGTGGTGACGCGCGCCGAGATGCGCCGGGGCCGGCTGCGCCACCGCTGCACCTACGTCGTGGTCGTGGACGCCGACGACCGCGTGGTCGTGCACCAGCGGGCGGCGTGGAAGGACGTCTGGCCCAGCCGGTGGGACCTCGCGTTCGGTGGCGTGGTCGCCGTCGGCGAGCGCTGGTCGGACGCAGCAGCGCGGGAGCTGCTCGAGGAGGCCGGCATCCGTGCGCCCCTGGAGGCGCTCGGGCGCGGCACCTACGACGAGGGCGACGTGTCGGTCCTGGGCGAGGTGTACCTCGCCCGCCACGACGGCCCGCCCACCTTCCCCGACGGCGAGGTCGTGGCGGCCGAGCGGGTCCCCCGGGCCGACGTGGTCCGGTGGATCACGGCTCGGCCGCACTGCCCGGACTCGGTGGCGCTCGCCGGCCCGCTCCTCGGCGCCGCCGGGGACGCCGGAGGCGCCGGAGGCCCAGGTGGCGCCGGGTAACGTGCCGCCGTGGCGCGGGACGAGCGGGGAGCGGGGTGACGAGCGCGTCGTGGGTGCTGGCCGCCATCGCGGCCGGCTTCGCGCTCACCGACTGGTGGGCGGTGGTCACCGACCGGGTGGCGGTCCGCCACGTCGCGAAGCCCGGCACCCTGGCTGCGCTGGTCGGCGTGGCGGTCGCCCTGGACCCGTCGGTCGACCCCGCGGTGCGGGGTTGGATGGTCGCCGGGC
>DATAGR010000047.1:0-7228 GCA_036263575.1 Aquihabitans sp.
CCTTGGCGTCGATGCGCTGGCGGTCGCCGCCGATGTCGTGGCGGATCGTGGCGTCGATCCCCTCCTGCATCTCCTGCTCGGCCTCTCCGAAGCAGTCCTCGGCGTCGTGGTCGTAGGTGCGGCACAGGTGCCCGGCGACGAACTGCGGCGAGAACGGCGCCGCGCCCTGCGTCGGCCACGGCTCGAGGGCCTTCACCCGCTTCTCGTCGAAGCCCTCGTTGGCGAGGACGGTGACGTCGTCGAAGCTGTTGGCGACCACGCCGGACGCGTGGCTCCAGCGGGTGCGGGTCTCGGTGCGGCGGTTCTCACCCGAGCCGACGGTGACGGTGTAGTCGTCGCCCCGCTGGCCGCGGTAGCGGGTGGCGGTCTCGGCGTCGTAGGTGAAGTACGCGGCGTAGACGCTCGAGAAGGCGCCGGTCTCCTTGTACTTCTTGAACTCCGTCGGCGCGAACCAGCGCCCGTTGATCCACTCCTCGAGGCCGGTGCGGGCGGTGGCCTCGTCGACCTGGAACGGCAGCACGCCGTCGACCGGCAGGCGCGCCGGGGCGTCGTGGATGTCGTCGCGCTGGATGGGCGTGGCGCAGTACGGGCAGCGGATGGCCGTGAGCGTGCCGGTGAAGGTGGTGTGGCCGCCGCAGCTCTGGCAGACGATCTCCTTCTCGCCGGTGGCCTCGGGCGCCTCCTGGGACCCCAGCAGCGCTCGCAGGTGGCCCATGGTCGCCCGGAGGTCGCGCTCGGTGGGCGCCTCGAGGCCGGCCAGGTCGATGTCGGCGTTGAAGCCGCAGCTCGGGCAGGCCAGCTTCTGCAGCTTGATGTCGAACACCAACGAGTCGCCGCACTGGCGGCACGGGTACGTGCGGGTCTGCTCGGTGACCTGGAAGGCCGCCCAGTCGGTGGCGGCATCGCCGGTCAGCGACGGCGGCTCGGGTGGCGGAGGCCCGGGCGGCAGCGGCGGGGGTTCGGGGGCGTCGGCGGCTCCGGGCAGCGGCGGCGGCCCGTCGGCCGCGACCGCGCCCGACGCAGGACCGCCCGATGCGGGGCCGGCCGACGGGAGCGGCGGTGGGGGTGGCGGGGGCGGGGGCCCGGCGGGCCCGCGCCCGGGCGGTGGTGGGGGCGGCGGGGGCGGGGGCCCGGCGGGACCGCGCCCGGTTGGTGGTGGGGGCGGCGGGGGCGGGGGCGGGGGGCCGGCGTCGGGGCCCACGGTCACGGCGCGGCGGGGGCGTCGGTCGCCGCAGGGGGCGCCGGCGGGGCGGCGGGCGGCAGCGGCGGCGGGGCCTGGAACAGCGATTGGAGGGCGGGCACGGTGCTGGCCGCCACCCACGTGGGCATGCCGGCGGCCCACACCAACGACGCCGGCGTGACCTGGCCGTTGGCGACGCCGGTGCGGATCTGGTCGATCGTGAACGGCCCTTGCGACTGGCCGCCCATGTCGACGTGGAACGTCTGGGCGCCGGGCAGCGGTGGCGGACCGGCGGGGGCGGCCTGGCCGGTCTGCTGCATCTGGTTGGCCATCTGGTTGGCCATGGCCATGCCCATGCCCATGCCCATCATGTCGCCCATGGCGCCGCCACCGCCGGGGTTGTTGGCGGCGGCGAGCATGGCGTCGGCCTGCTTGGCCTGCTGGTAGCGGTTCAGGTCGCCGACGTTGTCGAGGAAGCCGCCCTCCTCGACGCCTCGGGCGACGCCGCGGGTCATGGCTGCGGTGATCTCCTCGGGCAGGGAGATGTTCATGGTGACCGACGGGATGGCCAGGCCGAACTCGTCGTCGACCCGCTCGGCCACGAAGTCGCGCAGCTTCTCCGACAGCTCGACCTGGCGGCCCTGCAGGTCGATGACGCCGAGCTTGGTCTCCATCACCAGGTCGGAGAAGGCGAGGGTGATCACCCGGCGCAGGAGCTCGGAGATCTCGTCGACGTTGACGCTGCTGTCGGTGCCGATGACCTCCTTGAGGAAGATCTCGGCGTCCTGGATCTTCACGACGCACAGGCCGTTGGCCCGGACCTGCACCATCTTGAAGTCGGGGTCGCGGACCGTGACCGGGTTGGCGGTCCCCCACCGCAGGTCGGTGACCGGCCGGGTGTTGATGAAGTACACCTCGCTGCGGAACGGGCTGTCGAAGCCGAACTTCCAGCCCTGCAGCGTGCTCAGGATCGGGAGGTTCTCGGTCTTGAGCTCGTAGTGCCCCGGGCCGAAGCGGTCGGCGAGGGCGCCCCGGTAGACGAACACCGCCTCCTGGCCCTCGCGCACGATCAGCTCGGCGCCGTTCTTGATCTCGTTCTGGTAGCGCGGGAACCGCCAGGCGAGGGTGGACCTGGAGTCGTCCATCCACTCGATGATGTCGACCAGTTCGCCCTTGATCTTGTCGATCAGGCCCATGTCGGAACTCCCCGCTGCTCGCTCGTACCGGAGCCAGGAGCGTAGACCCGCGGCCGGGCCGTCGGGTCCGCAGCGGTGGTGGCGTCAGGAGCGGACGATGACCGCCACGGTGCCGATGCCGTCGGCGGCGCGGAGCTGATCCGCCACCGGGCCCTCGACGGGCTCGGTGGTGGCGATCACCATGAGCGCACCGCCCTGGCCGGCCGACCGGCCGACGTCCATGTCGGCGATGTTGACGCCGGCGTCACCGAGGATCGTGCCGACGCGCCCGATCACCCCCGGGCGGTCGTCGTTGTTGATCACGAGGAGGTTGGGCGAGGGCGGGACGTCGACGCTGTGGCCGTCGATCTGCACGAGGCGCGGCTCGGCGCGGAGGCCCACGAGCGTCCCGGCGATCTGGTGGCCGCCGCCGCGGATGCTCACCAGGTTGATCCAGTCGACCGAGCTCGACGTCGACGTGTCGCGCACCTCGATGCCCTGGTCGGCGGCGAGCTGCGGGGCGTTCACGTACGACACCGGCTCGTCGGTCACAGCACCGAACAGGCCCTTGAGCACCGAGAGGGTGAGGATGCGGGTGTCGTACCCGGCCAGCTCGCCCGAGTACTCGATCTCCACCTCGGCCGGCAGGCCGTCGCCCAGGCCGGCGAAGAGGTGGCCGAGCTGCTCGGCGACCCCGAGGTAGGGGCGGACGGTCTCGGAGGCCTCGGCGGCGGCGACGTTGACCGCGTAGGGCACGAACTCGCCGGCCAGGGCCAGCGCGACCTGCTCGGCGATCGTGTCGCCCGCCTTGTCCTGCGCCTCGCGGGTGCTGGCGCCGAGGTGGGGGGCGACCACGACCTGGGGCAGCTCGAAGAGCGGCGACTCGGTGGTGGGCTCCTTGGCGAAGACGTCGAGGGCGGCACCGCCGATGCGGCCCTCGCGGATGGCGTCGGCGAGGGCGTCCTCGTCGACGATCCCGCCGCGGGAGACGTTGATGACCCGCAGGCTCGGCTTGGCCTTGGCGAGGAACTCGGCGCCGATGAGGCCGATCGTCTCGGGCGTCTTGGCGACGTGGAGGGTCAGGAAGTCGGCCTGGGCCGCGACCTCGTCCAGCGTCACCAGGTCGATGTTCATGGCCCGGGCCCGCTCGGGGGCCACGAAGGGGTCGTGGGCCACGATGCGCATGCCGAAGGCCATGGCCCGCTGGGCGACGAGCTTGCCGATGCGACCGAGGCCGATGACGGCGAGCGTCTTGTCGGCGAGCTCCACGCCCTCCCACTTGGAGCGCTCCCACCGGCCCTGGACCAGGGCGTTGTGGGCCTGGGGGATGTTGCGGGCCTGGGCCAGCAGCAGGGCCATGGTCTGCTCGGCTGCGGACAGGATGTTCGACTGGGGTGCGTTGACCACCATGACGCCACGGGTGGTGGCGTGGGCGACGTCGACGTTGTCGAGGCCGATGCCGGCCCGGCCCACGACGACGAGGTCGGTCCCGGCGTCGAGGACCTCCTTGGTGACGGTCGTGGCCGAGCGGATGATCAGGGCGTGGGCGCCCTTGACGGCGACCAGCAGCTCCTCGGGCGAGAGCCCGACCTGCACGTCGACCTCGTGGCCGGCGGCGCGCAACGCGTCCAGCCCGCCCTCGGCGATCTTCTCGGACACCAGCACTCGAGCCATGGGGTCGAGTCTGGCGGGTGGCTCGGCGGAACCGCCAATGGGTCGGTAGGGGCGTCCCGCCCGCTATGGGCCGTCGAGGCCGGTGGCGTCGGGGACGGGGTCGATGGGGTCGGCCGGCTCGAACCCGAAGACCCGGCCGTAGAACCACAGCTCTGCCTCGAGGGCACGGATCTGGGTCTCGGCCCGGCGGAACCCGTGCTGCTCGCCCTCGAAGAGCAGGTAGGCGTGGGGCACGCCTCGGCGGGCGAGGGCGTCGACGATCGCCTCGGTCTGGGCGGGCGGCACCACCACGTCCTCGCTGCCGTGGAACAGGATGAGCGGGGCCGCGAAGCCCTCGGTGTGGTGGATCGGCGAGCGCTCGGCGTAGGTGGCCGCCGCCTCCGGCCACGGGCCGACCATGGAGTCCAGGTAGCGGCGCTCGAACTTGTGCGTCTCCCGGGCCAGCGCGGCGAGGTCGGCGACGCCGTAGTGGCTGGCCCCGGCGCCGAAGGCGTCGTGGAAGCACAGCGCGGCGAGGGTCGTGAAGCCGCCGGCCGAGCCGCCGCGGATGGCCATCCGGGCGCCGTCGACGAGGCCCTCGGCGGCGAGGTGCTGCGCGGCGGCGACCGCGTCCTCCACGTCGACGACGCCCCACCTCCCCCGGAGCAGCTCGCGGAAGGGTCGCCCGTAGCCCGTTGAGCCGCCGTGGTCGACGTCGACGACGGCGAAGCCGCGGCTGGTCCAGAACTGGCGGGACAGGTCGAGGCGCCACCTCGCCGCGCTGGTGGGGCCGCCGTGGACCAGCACCAGGAGGGGTGGGAGCTCGCCGGGGGGCGCGCTCGCCTCCGGGTTGGTCGGCAGGTACAGCAGGGCGTGCGCCTCCCGCCCGCCGGCCGACGGGTACGTCACGTGGCGGGGCGTCGACCACCAGCTCGGGTCGATGCCGAGCTCCTCCGCCTCCGTGAGGCGCTCGATCGTGGCGCCGCCCTGGTCGTCCAGGGTCACGCGGTGGGGCGTGCTGCCCTCGACCGGCGAGGCGGCGATCACGACGGCGCCGCCGCCCGTGTCGGCGACGACCTGGGTGATCTCCGTGAACGGCGCCTCCACGGGCGTGAGGCGGCCGTCGGCGATGACGGCCAGGCGGTCGCGTCCCCCCGATCGGCACGTCGCCAGCAGGCGGCCGTCGGGCAGGTCGGCCCACCAGCGGAGGCCGCCGACCCACAGCGGCCCGCCGATCTCGGCCTCGACGCCGCCCTCGACGAGCGCGGCGGTCGACACCGGTCCGTCGTCTCCGTCACCTGCGGGCCGACCGGTCGCCCGGCCGAGGGCGGCAGCGAGGTCGGCGCCGTCGGCTCGCCAGGGGTTCCACCAGCCGGTCCGGTCGGTGCAGAAGACGAGGCTGCCGTCGGCCAGGAAGCCGGGCTGCACAACGGACTCCTCGGGGCCGCCGGCGACGACCACCCGGGCCCCGAGCCCCGGCGCGCCGTCGTCGTTGCGGACGACGTCGGCCACCACCAGCTCGGTCCCGTCCCACGGCATGCGGGGGTGGTCCCAGCGCAGCCACGCCACCCGCTCGCCCCGGACGGCCGGCGACCGCACGAAGTCCGGGCCCTGCTCGAGCACGCGCACCCGAGCGGGATCGGTCGTCGCCGAGCCGTCGAGCGGGAGGGCGACGAGGGCGTCGGCGGCCTCGCCGTCCGGGCCCACGTCGGCCTGTTCGTGGCTCTCGCGGACGCAGACGAGCCAGTCGTCGTCGACCCACGTGGGCTCGCTCCACCGCAGGCCACGCGCCGTGGACGGCTCCGGGGTGATCGGCACCGGGCGCTCCCCGGGGTCGACCCGGTACAGGCGCTGGTCCGCCCAGTTCGCGAACACCACCACGCCACCGCGCACCGCCCACGCGCCGCCGCCGTACTCGCCGACGGCGGTGCGGACGTTCCACGTCGGTTCCCCATCGCTCCCGACGAGGAGGTCGTGGCAGGTGCCGTCGCTCCGCCGGCGGACGAGCTCGGTGCGCCCGCCCTCCTCCGGTCGTTGCTCCGACCACCACACGTCGTCGCCGTCGACGCGCACCTCGCCGGGACGGACGGCGCCGGCCACCAGCCGAGCGGCCGTGATGGGCGACGGCCAAGAGCCGTGGGGCGTGGGCGGTGGTGTGGGCATCGAACCTCCCTGGCCAGGCGTCGGGGTCAGCTTGGCAGGGCCGCTGCAAGCCGGCTGACGAGGCGGCGGGGACGGCAGGCTTCGCCAGCCCGAGCGGGTCGGGTTCGTCCGACATGCCCATCCTCCTCCGGATATCCCACGCAGAGCACTCCGACACGGACCCCGAGGTCAATCCCGCTTTCCACGATTGGCGTCTTGAGTGCCGGTGGTCAATGCAACACCTGTCCGGGTTGGATCGAGGAGGGTGGCGCATGTCTGTGAGCTATGTGCGGTTGTCGTTTCAGGAACGGACCGAGATCAGTCGCCGGCGCAAGGCGAACGAGTCGGTCCGTGAGATCGCCCGGGCGCTCGATCGTGCGCCGTCGACGATCAGCAGGGAGGTCCGCCGCAACGCAGATCTGAAGCGGGGCTACAACCCGAGCCGGGCCCAGGGCCTGGCCAAGCGGCGGTCGAAGCGGCCGAAGGTGTTCAAGCTCGAGGCGAACCGGTGGCTGGCCCGCCAGATCGCGGTCCGGTTGGCGTGGCGGTGGTCTCCGGAGCAGATCGCCGGTCGGCTGCGCCTCGACCACCCCGACGATCCACGATGGTGGGTGTCACCCGAGACGATCTACCAGTCGTTGTTCGTGCAGAGCCGTGGCGGTCTCGCCGACGAGCTCACCGCGTACCTGCGCACTCGCCGCCCGAAACGACGCGCTCCGCAGGCCAACCGGGGTCACGGCCAGCTCACCGACATGGTGATGATCAGCGAACGCCCCGCCGAAGCCAACGACCGTGCCGTGCCCGGCCACTGGGAAGGCGACCTGGTCCAAGGCGGCTACCACAGCCAGATCGGCACCCTCGTCGAGCGCACCAGCCGCTACCTCATCGTCGTGCCGTTGCCGAACGGCCGCAGCGCCGACATCGTCGCTCCCGCCATCGCGGAGACCATCAAAGAGCTCCCCGCCCACCTCGCCCGCTCGCTCACCTGGGACCAAGGCAAAGAGATGGCCCGCCACACCGACATCACCATCGCCACCGACGTCCAGGTGTACTTCGCCGAACCCGGCAAACCCTGGCA
>DATAGR010000048.1:0-5086 GCA_036263575.1 Aquihabitans sp.
CGGAGGTGGGCCCACCTCCGGCGGCGGTGGTGGCGGTGCGGCGCCCGGCGGCGAGCCGGAGGTCGTCGACCTCAACACGGCGACGGCCGAGCAGCTCGACACGTTGCCGGGCGTCGGGCCCGCCACCGCGGCGGCGATCCTCGCCCACCGCGACGAGCACGGCCCGTTCGGCTCGGTCGACGAGCTGCTCGAGGTCCGGGGCATCGGCGACGCCAAGCTCGAGCAGCTGCGACCGCTCGTCCGGGTCTGAGGATGGCCGCCGCCGTGCCCCCGGCCGCCGCGCCCACCGGCCGGGGCACCATCCCGCCGGCACCGACCGTGCGGGGCGGCGTGCTCACCGACCGGGGCGCCCTCGCCGTCGCCGCAGCCGCCTGCACCGGTGCCTGGTGGCACCACCCGCTGCCGCGCTGGCTGGGACTGGGCGCGGTGGTCGCCGCCCTCGTCCTCGGGCGCCCGTGGCTCCTGGCCGCCGGCGTGCTCGCCCTCGCCGCCGCCCTGGGAGGGCGGGCCCACGCCGGCCTCGACCCGGCGACGTCGCAGGTGCACGACGGCCCGGTCACGCTGCTTGCCGACCCGACCGACACGCCCTTCGGCGTGCGGGTCGACGTGCGGGTGGGGGAGCGGCGGCTCGAGCTCGATGCCTCCGGCGCGGCCGGGGGCACGGTCGGCCGGGCCCTCGCCGGCGAGCGGTTGCTCGTGGTGGGTCGGGTGCGGCCGCCGCCGAGCCCGGCGCCGTGGCTCGTGCCCCGGCACGTGGTCGGCGTCCTGGCGGTCGAGCGGGCGGAGGTCCTGGACGGCGGCGCCCTCCCGTGGCGGGCCGCGAACCGGTTCCGCCGGTTGCTCGGGCGCGGCGCCGAGGTGCTGCCCGAGCCGACGCGCTCGCTCTACGGCGGGTTCGTGCTCGGCGACGACCGCGGCCAGCCGCCGGAGGTGGTCGACGACTTCCGCGGCGCCGGGCTGACCCACCTGCTCGTCGTCTCGGGGCAGAACATCTGTTAGGCGCTATGGTGGTGCATGACCCGTCGCGCCCTCATCTACACCCGCGTATCCGAAGACCGCGCCGGTGGGCGATCGCCAGAAGAGCAGGAAGCGGAGGCACGTTCGGTGTGCCATCGCAACGGGTGGGCGGTGGTGGAGGTCGTGACCGACTCGGTGGGCGCCTCGCGCTACAGCAAGGGGACCAGGGCGGGCTGGAAGCGCGTCACCGCCCTGGTCGAATCGGGCGCCGTCGACGCGCTCGTCACCTGGGAGGCATCTCGCGCCCACCGTGACCTTGCTGCCTACGTCGCTCTCCGGGATCTGTGCGTACGGGCCGGCGTGGTCTGGTCCTACTCGGGTCGCACGTACGATCTAGCGGACCACGGGGACCGCTTCGCTACCGGGCTTGATGCCCTGCTCGCCGAGCGGGAAGCCGGAGAGGTCGCTGGCCGGGTACAGCGGGCCATGCGAGCGAACGCCGTGCAGGGGAAGCCCCACGGGAGGCGCCTCTACGGCTTTCAGAGGGTCTACGACCGAACGACGGGCCGCCTCTCCGGGCAGGTAGAGGAGCCGACGGAGGCGGCGGTTGTGCGCGAAGTCTTCCGGTCCTACCTTGCCGGTCGCGGTCCGCGCACGATCGCGGCGGACCTCAACTCCTCCGGGAGCCGGACCGCCAGCGGCGCCGCATGGAGCGACGTTCAGATCCGGCGGATGCTGCGTACCCCCGCCTACGCCGCGCGTCGCCAGCACCGCGGCGAGGTAGTCGGCCCAGGCGACTGGCCAGCCCTTGTCGAGCCCGAAATGTTCGACCGCGTGCAAGCTCGCCTAGACGACGTCAGGGCGCGCAACCCTCGGATTCGCGGCACCGCGAAGCTGCTGTCCGGCGTTGGTCGATGCGGTGTCTGCGGCGGCAAGGTCGCAAGCATCCACGACCGGAACAAGCGCAAGACCTACGCCTGCAAGACCGGTTTCCACGTCGGTCGAGACTTGAAGAAGCTCGATGCGTTCGTGTCCGCGATCGTCATCGAGCGCCTCAGCCGGCCGGATGCCGCTGCCGCAGTGCGAGGTCCCGCGGTGACGCCTGCGTCCGACGACGCTCGCTCGCGAGCGGCGCAGATCCGCGCGCAGCTTGACGACGCCGTGAGCGAGTTCACCGCCGGGAACCTCAGCGGGGCGCTGCTAGCGCAGGTGGAGCAGCAACTCCGCCCGGCTCTCAATCAGGCTGAGCGCGAGGCGCAGCGTGAGTACGTCGGCCTGGACCTTGACGTTCCGGTCACCGATGTCGCGGGCTGGTGGGACGCTCTCGGCGAGGAGGTGCGTCGTGAGGTCGTGGGCGCCCTGCTGACGTCGGTGACCATCATGCCGACGGAACGCGGCTCGCGGAGGTTCGACCCCGAGGCGGTGGTCGTTGACTTCCGCGGTGCTTAGAAATCAGCACCAGCCACCAGTCGTCGGCCGCCGTTCTCCAACCGGCGCTTAGCGACCTCCTGGAACCGGTCGAGCTTGATGGCCCAGCTGCGACCGCACCTGCGGCACTTGTAGGTCACGGACGTCTCGTACTCCTCGCTCCGCCAGCCGGTGAACTTCGGGTCGAGGTGCCGCCCGCCGTACTGAAGTATCCGGTTGACCTCGTAGGCGCCGGGCGGCGACCCGCGGGTCCCCCTGGTGAGCCTGGGCAGGTGACCGCCGGTCACGCTGCCGAACCGGTCGTCAAGCCGGATGACGTCGAGGCGCACCCCGCACTCGCACTCCACCGTGAGACGTCCGGTCGGGAATCCCATGGTTGAAATTCTAGGCCGCGTTCGATAGGTTGGCGCCGAACGTGATCGGACGTCGCTCAGGCGACGTGACCGGCACATGCAGGCACTGTGTTGGGACCCTGCGCCCGCCGACCTCCACCGGGGCCGGCCGGAAGGTGCATTTCCCATGCAAGCCCCCCGGTCCCTCGTGGATACCGCCGGAGCAGCGGCGTACCTCGGTACGACGCCGCGACACATCCGCGACTTGAAGTCGCGAGGCCGGCTGCCGTTCGTGCAGCTTGGCCGACTCATCCGCTTCGACCTCGACGAACTGGATCGTCTCCGCCGAGATCTTCTAGTTCCTGGGGTCGACGAGGCGGATCGGGTCGCCGCCGCCGTCTCCCGAGTCGTCGATCATGCGCCGCAGCTGACGCCCGAACAGGTCGCCATGTTGCGTGCCGCCGGGCTCACCGAGAGGGGAGCGGCATGACGCGGTCGATCCCGGCCGAGGCCGGGACCGACGAGGCTGGCACCTGCGTCGAGGATACCCCGCCCAGCGCAGCCCTCGAATCTGAACTGGTCGTGCGCCTCCGGCTCGATGGCGAAGCCGGGCGCGTGGCTGCCGAACTGGTCGAGCAGTTCGGGCCGGCGTTCGCGCCGCATGTGACGACGGAGCTTCTCGCACTAGTCGCGCCCCTGCACCGTCTCCGGCAGGAGGCGGCAAAGTGACACCCCCGGCTGACTTGCGCGTCACGCCGGTTGCCGTGCCCGACGTCTCCGACATGGATGCAGGTACCGCCGCCCTCACATACGGGGCCGCGGGCATCCCGGTGCTGCCAGTGCTCCGCGGGAGCAAGAGCCCCGGCTCCCGGGTCGGCGCCAACTGGCACCACCAGTCGACCACCGACGCGCGGACGATCGTGGGGCGGTGGTCCGCCACCACGGACGGGATCGCCTTGCACGTCGGCCGATGCGGTTGGGTGGCCTTTGACGTGGACCACCCCGAGCGCCTGCCCCTGGTGCTGAAGGCCGCCATCGAGGAGCACCGGCCGCCGTTCCAGGCCACGCGGCCCGACCAGCCCGGGCGCGGCCACTACCTCTTCGCTCAGCCGCCTGGCCGGTCGCTTGGGAACGCTAACGGTGCCCTTGGACGTGCGTGGGGCGAGGTGCGCGGCCGCAACGGGGTGATCATCGCCGCCCCCTCGGTTCACGCCGATGCCGCATCCGGCGCCGCCTACCAGTGGCTGCGGGTTGGCCCCGTGCCGGTTCTGCCGGAAGCCGTGGCCGAATTGCTGCCCGACGTGGGTGAGGCCCGCGCCGCCGCCACTCCCGAAGCTGTGCGCGTCTTTCTGGCCGAGCACACCCGCGACGCCCGGCCGGACCTTTTGGCGAAGATGTGCCGGGCGTACTTGGCCCGGGTGCTCGGCGGAGCGTCCCGCCATGAAGCGGCCGTGGCCATGCTCGCCGGGGCCATGGCCGAGGCACGGGGCGGCAATTACCCGGCTGCGGTGGCCGAGGGTGCGCTGCGCCGGTTGTTCATCGAGTCCGTGACCGACCCCACGAAGGCCAACGTCCGAACCCCGGAAGGGGCGGCCAAGGAATGGTCGGACATGCTCGCCTGGGCAGTCGCGCAGGCCGATGCCGCCGATATGGCGGCGGTGGCGAACCGCGTCGCCGACCTGGATCGGTTCGACATCACGAATTGGGTCGCGTCTGCTCCTTCTCACGGGGTCGTCAGCGAGACGGGCGAGATCCGCCGGGCCATCAACTTGCCCGCCGAGTTTTGGGGGGCACGGCCGCTGCTCGGGGCGATCCGGGACCACGCCCACTACCGGGGCCTGTCGGCGGACGCCTTGTTCGCCATCGTCGCAGCCCGTGCCTGCGCCATGACGCCGGTCAACTACCACTTGCCGGCCATCGTGGGCGCCCGGGGGTCGCTCAACGTCATCACGGCGATCGTCGGCCCGACCGGCACCGGCAAATCGACGGCGCGCGCTGCGGCCGCAGAACTGCTGCCGATCACCGACGCCGCCATCGTCGACGACCTTCCGCTCGGCAGCGGCGAGGGGCTCATCGACGCCTACTTCGAGATGGTCGACGAACCGAAGGAGGGCGGCAAGGGCACCATGCGGGTCAAGCGCCAGACAAAGCGGTCCGTCCTGGCCGTGCTGGATGAGGGCCAGGTGCTCGCGGAGATCGGCGGTCGCAAGGGCGCCACGATCCTGCAGACGCTCCGCAGCGGCTGGTCGGGCACCACGCTCGGGCAAGGCAACGCCGGCGTAGAGACGAGGCGCGTCCTTACCGGCGGCAAGTACCGCCTCTCCATCGTCGCCAACTTCCAGACGGCCCATGGCGGCGTGCTTCTCGAC
>DATAGR010000049.1:0-2016 GCA_036263575.1 Aquihabitans sp.
GGTCGCTGCGGGCGCTCGGCGACGGCAACCACCTGCCGATCGAGGACCGCACCTACTGACACCCCCGCGCCGGCCCGGGCGATGCGGCTCGACGGTCGGGGCCGACGGCACCGGGGTACGTTCCTGCGATGCGCACCACGGGGACCACGACGCGAGCGGCCGCGCTCGCCCTGGCCGGCCTGCTCCTGCTGGCCGGCTGCAGCAGCGACGACGACGCCGGGCCCGCCACCACGGCCGCCGCCGGCGAGGAGGCGACCACCACGTCGGCTGCCGGCGACGACGCCGGCGGCGGCGACGCTCCCGGTGGCGGCGAGCCGCTCGAGCGCTACGCCGACCACGAGAGCGAGAGCTACGACGATCCCACCCACTGGGTGTGTCGGCCCGACGTCGACGACGACCCCTGCGACGGCGACCTCGACGCCACGGTGATCGAGGCCGACGGCTCCACGTCGGTCGAGCGCTTCGAGCCCGTCGAGGACGCCCCGGTCGACTGCTTCTACGTGTACCCGACCATCTCGCGGGACGCGACCGCGTACAGCGACTGGGAGGCCTCCGACGAGGAGGAGGGCTTCGTCACCGTGCAGCAGGCGGCCCGCCTGGGCTCGGCCTGTCGGGTGTTCGCCCCGATCTACCGCCAGACCACCCTCACCGCCCTGACCACGCGCATGGGCGGCGGGACCATCGAGGGCGCCGAGGACGGCGACCCCTTCGCCGACGTGCTGGACGCCTTCAGGACCTACATGGCCCAGGACAACGGCGGTCGGGGCGTCGTGCTGATCGGGCACTCGCAGGGCGCGGGCATGCTCAACGAGCTGATCCGCACCGAGATCGACCCGAACGAGGACGTGCGCGAGCTCCTGGTGGGCGCCTACCTCGCCGGCGGCGCCGTCGCCGTGCCCGAGGGCGAGGTCGTGGGCGGCGACTTCCAGGAGGTCCCGCTCTGCACCGCCGACGACGAGACCGGGTGCGTCACCACGTGGGCCACCTTCCGCTCGACCGAGCCGCCGCCGGCCAACTCCTACTTCGGTCGGGTGCGCGAGGGCGACGGCGTCGCCGGCTGCGTGAACCCGGCGGCGGTGGGCGGCGGCGACGTCGACCTGCGGGCCTACTTCCCCGCCGACGCGTCGGCCTCGATCCTCTCGACGCTCGGCGCCGGCCAGGGCGGCGAGCGGTGGCTCTCCGGGCCCGAGGGCGAGGCCATCGACACGCCCTTCGTGACCCTGCCCGGCCTGGTGAGCGGCACGTGCGCCACCACCGACGGCTTCAACTACCTGTCGGTCACCGTGCACCCGGACCCCGCCGACCCCCGGGCCGACGACATCTCCGGCGACCTCACGCCCGAGTGGGGGCTGCACCTGGTCGACGTGTCGGTCGTGATGGGCGACATCGTCGCCCGGGTCGAGGACCAGATCGAGGCCTACACCGCCTGACCGGCCGCCGATAGGGTCGGCCGGCATGTGCGACACGCTCGTCAGCCTCACCGACGACGGCGTCCTGTTCGCCAAGAACAGCGATCGCGACCCGAACGAGGCCCAGGTCCTGCGGTGGCACCCGGCCGCCGACCACGAGCCGGACGGCGAGGTGGCGTGCACGTGGACCTCGATCCCGCAGGTGGCGCACACCCACGCCGTCGTGCTGTCCCAGCCGTGGTGGATGTGGGGCGCAGAGATGGGCGCCAACGGGCACGGCGTCGTCATCGGCAACGAGGCGGTGTTCACCAAGCGGCCGCAGGGCCCGCCGTCGCTGCTCGGCATGGACCTCCTCCGGCTCGCCCTCGAGCGGGCCACCACCGCCGCCGACGCCGTGCAGGTGCTGGTGGAGCTGCTCGAGCGCCACGGCCAGGGCGGGGCGTGCAGCCACGAGCGGCCCGGCTTCAGCTACCACAACAGCTTCCTGGTGGCCGACCCGGACGGGGCCATCGTCCTGGAGACGGCCGACCGCCACTGGGCCACCGAGGAGGTCCGCGGCCCCGGCCGTTCGATCTCCAACGGCCTCACCATCGACGGCTTCGCCGAG
>DATAGR010000050.1:0-11269 GCA_036263575.1 Aquihabitans sp.
GCCAGCTCGCCGGGCCCGACGCACGAGCTCGAGTCGGCGGACGCCGCCGAGCCGCCGAGCGTGCCGGCCGCGACCAGCACCAGCACGGCGACCGCCCCACCGATCAGCTTGCGGACCATGCTTCGATCGCTCCCCATCCCCCACCGATCGGGACCGGGCGCCCGAACTTGAGGCCGAAGTGGCGCATCCTTCGGGGTGAACGTCGCTGATCGATCTTCCCGCCGGGCGGCTCGACCCCTAAGGTCCTGGGCGGGGGAAGGCGGCGGAACGTTGCGTGGGCCTCTCTTCGGCTGCGCCGCACCGGCGCGGTCGTGCACGACCACCTGGGGGAAGAACATGAAGAAGCATCGGCTCGTCCTCGCGGCCGCGCTGTCGGTCGCCATGCTGGTGGTGGCGGCGCCGACCGCGCACGCGGACACCATCACCGGACAGGGCACCACGGCCGAGAACCGCTACCGCGGCGGCGACCCCGCTCGGGGCGGCGTGTACGTGGCGTCGAGCGTGCAGGTCAACCGCAACACCGCCGGCCACATCACCGCCGTGCGAGGCGCGGGACGCATCACGAAGATCAGCAAGGCCGCGGCGGTGCAGGTCGATCGCGTCGCCCTCGGCACCTCGACCCGAGGCGTCGCCGCCAACGGCACGCCGGCCAACTCCGGCACCGGCACCACGGTGCTCAGCGTGACGTCGTGGGTCCCGGTGTACGCAGGCTCCTGCGTCGACTACCGGGTGCGCACCAACTACAGCGTGCGGTGGACCGACGGCGTGCGGGTCACGTTCTCCGTGCTGTCGCCCCTGACGAGGGTGTGCGGCGCGCCCGCCCCGAAGCCGCCCCCGCCTCCGCCGCCGAGCAAGCCGGCGTACCCCGGGGACTCGAAGAACTGCGGCGACTTCGCCACCTACGCCCAGGCCAAGACGTGGTTCGACTACTACTACCCCCACTACGGCGACGTCGCGAAGCTCGACGCCGACAACGACCGCATCCCCTGCGAGTCGCTGCCCTAGGGAGCGCTCGCCGGTGGCCGCCGGCGGGTCGCTCCGTAGGGAGCGCTCGCCGGTGCCCACCGATCAGGTCGCCGTGATCTGGGCGGCGAGGAAGCGCAGGTGGGCCGGGACCTGGGTCCGCCAGTAGCCGGGGCGGTGATCGCCGGCGCCGAAGGACGTCGCCGCCCCGGTCAGCTGGTCGGCCAGGGCTCGGTTCCCACCGATGAACGGGTCGTTGGTGCCACAGGCCATGCGGATCGGCACGTCGTCCAACCGATCGACGGCGGCGAACAGGTCGTGACGCGCGAAGTCCTCGGCGTCGTCGAAGGCGCCGGGGGACGAGTCCTCCCAGCGTCGCCAGATGGCCGCGCTGGAGGTCGCCACCGCTGCCACCTCTGCTGGCCGGTCGGCGGCGAGCCGCAGCGACCCGTACCCGCCCATCGACCATCCGAGGAGCCCGAGCCGGTCGGTGCGGAGACCACGAACGGCGAGCAGGGGCAGCAGCTCGTCCGTCACCATGGCCCCGCTGTCGGACCCGTCCTGGCGTGGGTGCCAGTAGGTGTCCCCGCCGTCGACCGATGCCACCGCGATCGGCGCCATGCCCGCGGCGGTCTCGTCGGCGAGGAACCGGTCGAGGCCCAGATCGTCGAACGCGGAGTCGGCGTCCCCGCCCTTGCCGTGGAGCACGACCACCACGGGCAGGTCGGCGTCGGCGCTCGACCCCGGCGGGTACGAGACGATCCATCGGGTGTCCCGCCCGCCTCGACGGTCCGAGCGGAACGACCCCTCGGCCCGAGGGCCGGGTGCACGATCGGGGATCGGCGTGTCGGGGCCGTCGTCGCCCAGGAGGTCGCGGAGCCGCCGCCCGCCGGGGAGCACGTCGGCCGCCACCAAGCCGCCGCCGACGGCGAGCGCACCCGCCGCACCGGCGCCGGCGAGCAGGAACCTGCGTCGTCCGGCGTCCACCGTGGGCACCGTAGGGGCTCGACCCCTGACGACGGCGGCACCGGCGCCGCGGGAGCCGGTGGGCCACACTGGTCCACGGAACCGATCGCGGGAGCGGGCCATGAGCGAAGCGGTACAGGACCACTACACGACCGGGCGCCTGCAGCAGGCGGTGCTCGATGCGATCGTGGCCGCCGGGCACGACCCCGACCACCTCGACGCCGAGGCGCTGGCCCCGGCCGAGGAGTTCCACACGTTCGGGCGCCTGGCCACCGTCGCCCTGGCCGAGGCCGCCGGGGTGGCCGCCGCCGATCGCGTCCTCGACGTGGGGAGCGGGCTCGGCGGTCCGGCCCGCTACCTCGCCCGCACCCACGGGTGCCACGTGACCGGCATCGACCTGACCCAGGAGCTGTGCGACGTGGCGGCGGACCTCAACCGCCGCGTCGGCCTCGACGACCTGGTGACCATCCGGCAGGGCGACGCCACCCGGATGCCGTTCGACGACGGCAGCTTCGACCTGGTCTGGACGCAGCACGTGACCATGAACATCGAGGACAAGGCGGCGCTCTTCGCCGAGATGCGCCGCGTCTGCGCGCCGGGTGGCCGCCTCGCGTTCTTCGACATCCTCGCCGGCGCCGAGCAGCCCATCCACTTCCCGGTGCCGTGGGCCGAGACCCAGGCGACGAGCCACCTGGCGACCACCGACGAGACCCGCCGCCTGCTCGCCGACGCCGGCTTCGAGGTTCGGACCTGGGAGGACCTGACCGCCGATGCGGCGGCGTTCTACGCCGCCCTCGCCGCCCCGCCGCCAGCGAACCCGCTCGGCCTCCACCTGCTCATCAGCGACATGCCGACGAAGGGCGCCAACCTCCGCCGCAACGTCGAGGAGCAGCGCATCGCACTCGTCCGCGGCGTCGCCGACGCGATCTGACAGCCCCCGAAAACCAAGTGTGACCAGGGCATCTGCCCTGGTCACCGTGGTGTCGAAGGAGTGTCGTCACTTACAGCCGAGTGGCGGCTGCCGAGAGCAAATAGCCGATGACGCCTGCCGTAGCCGTGTCATGAAGGAGACGATCCCGACGGTCGAGCGCAGCCCGAGCCTGTCAGACCTGACAAGGATGGTTATTACCCGTCTAAGATGCCTCGCGTATCGCGCCGCTTGGGAATACTGTCGTCGTCCAGCATCGCTTGCAGCGCCTTGCGTGCTTTGGTGGTCATCGGCTTGCCGGCCTGGAGCAACTTGTGCTCTTCCGACCAAAATTCGTGACCCTGCGGCGTTGAGGACCAGATAGCAAAGCTCATCAGGCCGTGCGGATTTCCGTTGAAGGCATCTTCGATTGAGTCTTCGAAGATCGCAAATGGCGCGTCATCGGGCCCGTCGTCGACCGAGGTGAGGCGCTCAATCTTCTTTCGAAGCTCTTCCAGTTGCTCCACAGCACGCGCTTCCCGCCCGGCTGCTTGCGCCGCCGACGCAGTAGAAAGTGCCTCCCGCTGAGACAATTCACTCAGCTGCAGCCTGGCTTCGGAAAGATCTGAGTCCACCTTTGCGAGCTCCGATTGCAGGAGATCAATCTCGCGCTGAGCCTCCTCCAACTCCGCGCTGCGAGAGCCGACAGAAAGCTCATTCGCCCTCACCCACCCCACGCCCGGATTCACGTTTATCTCCTGGACCAGACCAATTACGACCTTGTATTTTAGATCAGCGGTACCGGACCAGTACTTGCAGTGATGCTGTTCGACCTTGGTCCGAAACGCCGCCAACTTGCGCCTAGCGGCCGAACTACTCTCGGACTTTCCTACTGGGACGGAGTCGGGATCTGCAACGAGAAATGGAAGGACTGGGATCCCCCGTTTAGTAGCATAATCGTATTCGCGTTCGGTGTAGCTAACCCCAGCTTCATCAATGGATCCATATTTCCCGCCGACAAGCAGTATATAGTAATCGGACTCATCGATAACACGCTGGATTACTTCCCACGGAGTCGCATCTGACGCTGGAAATAGCTCCATGCCTGCAGGAAAGTGGTCTAGACCAAGGATCGCATCCAGCACGGCGTGCCGCTCAGCGCTGAGATCTCTGAATGTTGAACTGATGAAAACCTGGTACCGGGGCACGACACTAAGACCTCGTTAGATACTCTCGGTGAATGTCGACGGAGGCGGAAAGGGTGCGTCGCCTGTAACACAGCACCCGCAAACTGCAAGGGAGACTAGTTCGGTCAGGCGCCGGGGCTGAGGAGCCCGGTATCGAGAAGGTCCGTGTCCTTCGAGCGCCTGAGCCGGCGCACCGCTGCTTCGACCTTGGCTAGCTGGGCGACGGAGTCCTCGATCTGCTCTCGCATGCCGGGGCGCTCGTAGATCGCTGCCGGCGAATCGAGATGCGGGAAGCACTCTCGGAAGGCGGCTTGCTCTCGGAAGGCCGTTCGGCGTGACTCGTTCCACCACTCGGCCACCTCGTCCACCGACGGGTCACGGCCGAGCGCCACCTGCACATAGATCCAGCTGTGCGCCCAAGCCAAGGCCTTCAGCGCCTTGCGGAAGCCGCCATTGCCTACTGCGACCTCGATCCACGTCGCCGGGCGCTTCTGCTTGGGGCTGCGGGCCATGCTCGCTCCTGGTCGGCGACGTGCCACCGTACCTCCGGTGCCGGTTCCTGGCACCAAACTACAGAGATGTAGTGACAAGACTTGGCACTGCCGGTACGGTGCCAACTCATGGCACTGACTGAGAGCGTAGACGTGGGCCCCTCCCCCGTCGTTGAGCTGGCATCGGGCGTTGATGCGCTCTACCTGTCGGGCCGTGCCGAGCTGTCGGCGGCGCTGTTCGAAGCGCTGGACGAGCGGCGGGCTGCTGCGGCCGAAGCTGAGGCGCCGGTGCCTATCGTCCTAGCCGACGAAGAGTTCGGGGTAGAGCCTCGAGCTTTCGGGCGGTACAAGTACCGGCTCGTTCATCGACACGGGCTCGTCGGCGTCACGTCGTCAGAGAAGCTGCCAACGCTGCGGGTCCAGCCTCGGGCGGAATTCCTGCACGCTGTCGGCCCGTCGGCCGTCCTCGACTTCTTCGATCGCGTCGGTGAGTTCCTGGCTGGGGGTCCGGTGCAATGGGGGCTCTCCCGCCTCGACCTGTTCTGCGACGTGCAGGGCTGGACATTGACCGGGGACGATCGGCACCGCTTCGTGTGTCGGGGTCAGGCTCGGGCAACGCATGAGGTCGGCGAGGCCTTCACCGGGTTCGAGTTCGGCAAGCGGTCGAGCAAGACGTTGTGCGCTCGCATCTACGACAAGACGCACCAGGTCGAGCGGAAGGGCTTGGACTGGTGGCCGAAGGTGTGGGGCGAGCGGTACGACACCAAGCGTCCGGTCCTGCGGGTCGAGTTCGAGATCGGGCGCCAGGGGCTCAAGGAGTTCGGTGTCGCCACGCCCACGCAGGGGCTCGACGCTGCGGCTCGGTTGTGGGCTTCGGCGTCGGAGGACTGGCTGTCGTACCGCTCCCCTGCCGCCGACAGCACGAAGTCCCGGTGGCCGGTCAGCCCGCAGTGGACGGCGGTGCAATCGGTGTCGCTCCGGTCGGATGCTGTCGGCCTGGATCGGGTTCGCTCCGGTAGGCGTCAGGGCGAGTTGCGGCGGATGGTGCCGGCGACCGTTGGCTACCTCGCAACGATCGGGGCAATCGTTGGCACGCCCGACGCACGCTCCACGCTCGCTGCGATGGCTCAGCTCATCAGCGACGACGAACACCGGCGGAAGGTGCCGTTCGACGATCGAGTCGCTGAGCGAGTGGCGGCGAGGACCTACCAGTGACCGAGCCGAACTGGGATCGGGTGGCGCAGGTGTTCGGCGGCGTTCTGCTACGGATGCTCCAAGACGACGAGGAGAAGCTCCATGCTGACGGTTGCGTACTGCCGGGTGTCGACGGACGAGCAAGCGGCGGAGGGGTTCAGCCTGGAGGGCCAGACGGAGAAGCTGAGGGCGTACGCCACGCTCCATGACCTGGGAGAGGTCACGGTCATCAGCGACCCCGGCCTCTCAGGCAAGAACACCGAGCGGCCGGGGCTGCAGCAGATCCTCGCCATGGTCGAGGCGGGCCACGTCGCTCATGTCCTGGTGTGGCGGCTCGACCGGCTGTCTCGCAACCTCGGAGATCTGGTGCTCCTGGCCGATCAGTTCGGGGCAGCGGGCGTCGGGTTGCACTCGTTCTGCGAGCGCATCGACCTGTCGTCTGCAACGGGTCGGATGTTCTACAACGTGCTCGGCTCCTTCGCTCAGTTCTACCGGGAGCAGCTGGCCGAGAACGTGACGATGGGTCGGAACCAGGCGATGGCGCAGGGCCGGTGGTGCAACCGCCCACCCACCGGCTACGACCTGATGAACGGTGAACTGGTCCCGAACGAGAAGGCACCGATCGTCCGGCGCATCTTCGCCTTGCGAGGGGAGGGAGCCAGCCAGACCGAGGTGTCGGAGCAGACCGGCGTGAACTACTCGACCGTGCGGGCCATCCTGCACAACCGGGCCTACATCGGTGAGATCAGCCACCTCGGCAACTGGCTCCCCGGGAACCACGAGCCGTTGGTCAGCATCGAGCAGTTCCGAGCGGCTCACGCCGGACGGGTGCCGGGCCGCAAGCGAGGCAAGGACCTCATGTCCGGCCGGGTGGTCTGCGGGCTCTGCGGTCGGCGCATGTCGATCACCACGAACGGCCAAGGGCAGAGCCACTACCGCTGCAAGCACCGGGGCGAGGGGTGCAGGGTGACCGCCCGGTCGAACCGTGGCCTGCTTGCTGCTGCGGGACTCGGCATGAGCCTCCTGTGCGATGAAGAGGTTCGAGAGGCGATCCGCAGGCATCTGGACGGGCTGCGGCGAACGGCCCGCCAGGGCCGCCGCCGGAGCCCGTCGGATGCTTCGGGCCGGCTGTTCGTTCTGCATGAGCAGCGGCGCAAGCTCCTCCAGCTGCACTACGAGGACAAGATCAGCGCCGAGCAGTTCGGCGAGGAACAGGCTCGGCTGACGATCGAGATCGACAACCTCGAAGCGGAGGCCAAGGCCGTCGTCACGGAACAGCTGCAGAGTGACGACCTCGCCGACAGGTTCGAGGACCTGGCGGCGCTGCTCGACCGGATCGACGTCGGCCGGCTGTGGGACGCCGCCACGGAAGCCGAGCGGCGCAAGCTTCTCGACGAGCTCCTGAGCGCCATCACCGTCCACCCCGACCGCCTGGTGGTGCAGGTCCACGGAGCGCCTGCGCTGAACGTGGCCTTCTCCGAAGTCGGGCTCAAGGACTCGGAGTTGAGTGGTGTCGAAGGGGGGACTGGTACCGAACACCCCCGCGGCTCTGGCCTTGCTTTGCACGGCGTTGAGGTGCTCGTTCGCTCAGGCGGGAGCTAAGCAACGAACGACGCTGCAATGCGTCGCTGCCTCGCCCAGAACTGCGACTCGGAGTGTCGGTCGCTGACGGGTACGGTCCGCGCGTGCCTGAGCGGAGCAAGCGCCACCACTACGTACCTCAGCTCCTGCTGAAGGGCTTCGCGGACGGAGCCGACAACGTAGCAACGATGGACCGGCGCAATAGCCGCTCGTTCGTGCAACCGATCCTGACGGCCGCCGCTGAGAACGACTACAACACGATCCGGGACGCAGACGGCTCCCCCAGCGACATGGCGGAGAAGGCCATGTCGCAGTTTGAGGGGGCAGCCGCTGCCGCAATTGATCGCATGCGCGGACGGGGTTGGCTCGAAGGCTCAGACGAGCGCAGCCATGTCGCGAGACTGATCGCGCTGCAGTACCTGCGCGTGCCCCGCCAGCGGGAGTTTTCGTCTGCGATCGCCTCGACGATCGCAAAGCTGCAAATTGCCGGTGGCGGGCCGGCTGCGATCCGATCCGAGATGGAGTCGCGAGGACTCCAGCCGACCGATGACGACGTGCTAGCCGAGTGGGAGCGAATCGCGAACTTCGACTCTTGGGATGTGGAGGTACCTACCGAGCACCACCTCGCGCAGAACTTCTCCATGGTGGACGAGGTGGCCGAGATCCTGTACGCCGGCTTCCACTGGACCGTTGCTCACTGGACCCGTAGAGCACTTCTCACGTCCGACCACCCCGTCGTGCTGGAGGCAGCGCCGGACCACCCCGAGTGGAGCGGTGTCGGAGTAGCCACAGCAGGGACGATCCTTCTCGCAATCGGCCGACGCACCGCACTTGTGCTTACGCATCGCGCAGAACTGGAGAGGGCGGGGAAGCTTGATCTACCGGAAGGCATTGCCCTGGCTGGGTCGTTCTCTCTAGCTCGTGATTTGAATCAGAGAACCGCTCTGCAGGCGCGACGCTGGCTCTACCACCACCCCGACGAGGTGCCCTCGGACTTGCTTGGGCGGTTCTTCGAGCTCCCACCCCCGCCGAAACACGTCTTGGACCCTGAGACCGGTACGGACCTACGCGACAATCTCAGATCCGTCGCCGAGTGGGCATTCAAAAATCCTGAGAAGCCACACCCGTTCACGCGACTGCCCGCGCCGCCTGCTCCCCCACCTGACGCAAGACCGCCGGTCTTCGACGGCCGGGGCCAGCGCTGGCGAGCGGTCGACGACCGAATTGCCGAGCTTCGCGCAACTACTCCCGAACCGACTCTGCAGCGAGAGGACGGGCCCCCTAGAACAAGCGAGGAGCGTCGTCGGTGACAAGGCGCCGGGCCTGCACGTAGGGCAGGAAGGGCGTAGGCAACCTCGGACGCTCACTGGCCTTGCGGCGGGCGGCGACGAATCTGAGGCGGCAGAAGCTGAGCGGACTCTCTCGCTCCGCCGTGCTGAGCCGCAGGGGCCGGTGCGAGTGGCAGATGGCGGCCGACCTAAAGCCCGGCGAGCACCCGGAACGTCAATGCGTGATGCCTCCGAAAGCTCAGGTTGCGCTGCTCGGCTCGACGAAAATTTTGTGTTCTTTGCAGTACCATTGGACGGCCTTGTCGCCCACGTTGCCTACGCACGCTGTGAGCGAAAGTTCTCCATTGCCGGGCCAGGAGGTCCTGAAGAGGTGGAAGGCGCAGTCGAGTTGGCCGATCACGTCTGCGTTCAGCGTGCCCTTCGCCTCGATGATCTCGATGGCCGCCCCGCCGGCCACGGCGGCGCCGAACTCGTCTAGGTCTCTCGCACCTGCACTGTGGCGAGGCTCCCGTTGTTCCACGACGACGGTGTCGATGCGCCGGGCCGCCGCCTCCTTGTAGCTAGAGCTGAACCCGAACGGGACCTCGGCAAGCCACCAACCTCGGCGGTCACGACGCTCCCACAGTTGGTGGAGGAGCCGATCCTCTCCCTCCTTGGGGTTGCTCCATGGGTCATTGCGTCCCGCGCCGCCACCACCGCGACGTCGCTCGTTGTTGGGGAGGCCATCCGCCTCGATATTGAACCCAGCGGCGGCGTACGCGGCCGTCATGTTCGACTCCCTTCTGCCCTCTGACACCAAGGCCACCGGCCGGACCGGTGAGGTGGGTTGCCAGGCTTCCTCGAAGTACGCCCGACGCGTCGACAGGTAGCCGTGAACCGTCCGATCGGCGTATCCACGGGCACAGATGAGATGGGTTGCCTTGCTCCCGGCGAGCGCCGCCATGAAAAGCTCCCGGTCGAACGGCCGAACACTCGCTGGCCCAGGCTGCTCCAGTGCGACGGTCACTGTGCGGTTCGCGCTGGTCGTGAATGGGCCGGGGGCCTTCGGGCCGGTGACTGGAATCCCCGTGAATACCGTCCACTCGTGCCGTCTTGCGTAGCGATCGACCAGCTCAATCAGATCCTTGGATGCCACGGACAGTCCTTCCATTCGTCTTCGCGGACGTGGTCGCCCCGGGGTCCTTCGTCAGTCTCACACGCCGGTTCACTCCAAGCCGAGAATGGCTAAGCCTCGGCGCTCACCTTGGCGGCAGCGCTCCCTTGGCCAGTTGCCCATCGTCGAGACGGCTACCGAGACTTCCTCGAGGGTCTTTCTTCTACCGTCGTCCAAGCCCCATCGCATGACGAGGATCTGCCGCTGCTCTGGCGAGAGTAGGTGACCCCGGGTTCTGATTGCCGCAGCAACGAGTTGGTCGGTTCGGGCCCCCTCCGGCGAACTTTTTCTTGTGGCGCCTTCTGATGCGTTCATGATTTCCGCCTACGTCGTGTCGTGGGTAGAGCTCGCATCGCAGGCCAAGGCTACCGCTGCGTCTGTTCCGGCCAGAGGGGACACGTTGGAGGACTGACTGCCAGGGGCCCGAGGGCGGTCTTGCTCTCTGCATACACCGGGAGAGAAAGACAACTGCGATCGCTGGAATCTCCCGAGCCGGGCTCCCTCATCTCGGACGTTGCCCGGTTAGGGTCACGACCGCCCCGGCAGGGATCACGGGAGACGGCGATGGGCGCACGGGTACCGGATCGACTACTAGGGCACCTGGTGTCGCGTCGCCGAGACCTCCTGGTCCAGGGTGAAGTGCTGTGCACGTTAGGTCTAGAGTGGCTGCTTCGAGACAAGGGGGCCGCCGAAGCCTTCTCGGATCTCCTCGGCCTCGACGAGGTGCTGGCGTGGCAAGCGGAAACGGTCATTGACTCCGGCAGACGCATAGACCTCACCGGCTGGACCGCTGGTGACAACGGCGTGCCGATCGTGACGCTCGAGGCGAAAATCCACCACGCCCTGACTAGAGCGCAGGTCGACGCCTACATCCTGTGGCAGCAGAACATGCTGGCGACCGCCACCCAGCACGCCAGAGGCCTGATGTGTCTGTTGGTGCCGAAGTCTCGACGCGACGAAGCTGCTGGTCTCCTGGTGGACGCCAGCTCGACAACGCACACTCGCGTCGAGACATGGGACAGTCTGTTCAAAGCGATGGCTGACGCCGGGCTCAACACCGGCGCTATTGCCGACCTAGCGCAACTCGAAAGCCTCTACCACCAATACGACGACACCTGGATCGCCCCCTTCAGCCTCGAAGAAATCACACCCCCAGGCTGGAGGACACGCTCCGAGGACTACGAATTGCTCGCCGACCTCCTGAGCAGGGAACTGCAGCGATCGGTCCATCCGGCCCTCGGGCGCCCCCGTCTCCTTCCCATGCAGAAGCCGGGGTTTCGCTACGTCACCATGAGACCCGGGAGCGGTGCCCCCAACCTTGCCGTCGGCACCTTCGACGATCTCGCAGACGTGCCCTTCGCCGTCCGGTATCACAAGCTCACGCACGACTTTCGCGAGATCACCGAACGGCTCGACGCTTCCGTGCTCGAGGTCGACCACGCCGGCGGTCACAGCTACGTGCGGCTGCGCGTTCCTGTAGCAGTCACCCACGCCGAGATCCTTGCCGATCTCCAGAGCCAGCTCAGGGCGATCGTCGC
>DATAGR010000051.1:0-6101 GCA_036263575.1 Aquihabitans sp.
GCTTGGCCTCCTGCACGAGGCGGTGGGCGCAGGCGCGGACCTGGCCGACCGAGCCCGGTGCCGACGACAGCTCCGGGTCCAGCAGGGTCTGGACCGAGTCGACGATGACGACATCGGGCGCGACCTGGTCGATGGCGCCGAGGACGTGGGGCAGCGCGACCTCCGACGCCAGCCACAGGCGGGGCCGGAGCGCGCCGAGCCGCTCGGCGCGCAGGCGGATCTGCTGGGGCGACTCCTCGCCCGAGAGGTACAGGACCTTGCGACCCGACGACGCGACGCTGGCGGCGGCCTGGAGCAGCACGGTGGACTTGCCGATGCCCGGCTCGCCCCCGAGGAGGGTGACCGAGCCCGGCACGAGCCCGCCGCCGAGCACGCGATCGAGCTCGGGCACGCCGGTGGGGCGGGCCGTGAAGGCGGCGGGGTCGACCTCGGCGATGGGCAGCGGGGCCATGGCCGGCGTGAGGACGGTGAGGCCCTCGGGCGGTGGCCCGTCGACCTCCTCGACCAGGGTGCCCCACGCCTCGCACCCCGTGCAGCGACCGGCCCACTTCGGCTCGGTGGCGCCGCAGCCGGTGCAGCGGAAGACGGTGCGGAGTCGGGCCATGGACGGACTGTACCGAGGGGGTCCGACAGGGAAGGACGCCGCGGGTCCGCGCCGCCCCGCCCCGGGCCGGGAAAGGCAGGCCGTGGGAGCATGGCGGTGGTCCCTCGGGGAAGGGACCACCCGCTCGTGCCAGACACGTCGACAAGAGGACCCACCATGCCCAGCTCCTACACCGCACCCGGCCTCGACGAGGCCGGCGCCGCCCAGGTCCGCGAGGCGCTCCAGAACCGCCTCGTGGCCCTCATCGACATGACGCTCACCCTCAAGCACATCCACTGGAACGTCGTCGGGCCCAACTTCATCGGGGTCCACGAGATGATCGACCCCCAGTACGACGCGGTGGCGCTGATGGTCGACGCCGTGGCCGAGCGCATCGCCACCCTCGGCGGCCAGCCGCTGGGCACGCCGAGCGCCGTGGTCGAGGGCCGGACCTGGGACGACTACAAGCTCAACCGGGCGCTGACCAAGGAGCACCTCCAGGGCCTGGACCACGTCTACGAGGGGCTCATCGAGGACCACCGCAAGGTCATCGAGCTGTCGTCGGAGATCGACCCCGTCACCGAGGACCTCCTCATCGGCCAGGTCGCCCAGCTCGAGCTGTTCCACTGGTTCGTGCGGGCCCACCTCGAGGACAAGTCCGGCAACATCGACTCCTGAGCGCCGCAGCCTCGACGCGACGAGGCCCCGCCGGAGCGGGGCCTCGTCGTCGTGCGGTGCGGGGGTCGACCGAGCGGTCGGCCCGCTACTCGGTGGGCCCGGCCTCGAGCAGCTCGGGGGTGGCCGGCGGCTCGAAGCCCTCGACGGAGCTGAAGACGATCTCGAGCTTGCCGGTCTCCTCGTCGGGAGCGGCGTCGACGATCACGATCTCGCCGGCGCGGAACTGCTTGTAGAGCAGGCGCTCCGAGAGCGGGTCCTCGACGAGGCGCTGGATCGCCCGGCGCAACGGGCGGGCGCCGAGGGTCGGGTCGTAGCCCCGGTCCACCAGCACCGACTTGGCCGAGTCGGTGACCTCGATGCCGATGCCCTGCGCCTCCAGCTGGATGCTGGTGCGCTTGATCATCAGGTCGACGATCGTGGTGACCTCGGCCTTCGAGAGCTCGTGGAACACGATCGTCTCGTCGATGCGGTTCAGGAACTCCGGCCGGAAGTGCTGCTTCAGGGCGTCGTTGACCTTCTCCTTCATCTTCTCGTAGGAGACGGCCTCGTCGTTGCGGCCGAAGCCGACGTTCGCCTTGCGCAGGTCGGCGGTGCCGAGGTTCGACGTCATGATCAGCACGGTGTTGCGGAAGTCCACCGAGCGGCCCTGGCTGTCGGTGAGCCGGCCCTCCTCGAGGATCTGCAGCAGCGTGTTGAAGACGTCGGGGTGGGCCTTCTCGATCTCGTCGAACAGCACCACCGAGAACGGCTTGCGCCGAACGGCCTCGGTGAGCTGGCCGCCCTCCTCGTAGCCCACGTAGCCGGGGGGCGAGCCCACCAGGCGGCTGACCGTGTGCTTCTCCATGTACTCCGACATGTCGAGGCTGATCAGGCTCTGCTCGTCGCCGAAGAGGAACTCGGTGAGCGTCTTGGCCAGCTCGGTCTTGCCCACGCCCGAGGGGCCCAGGAAGATGAACGAGCCGCTGGGGCGCTTCGGGTCCTTGAGGCCGGCCCGCGTGCGCCGGATGGCCTGGCTGACCGCCTTGATGGCGTTCTCCTGGCCGATGACCCGGCGGTGGAGCTCGTCCTCCATGCGGAGGAGCTTGGCCGTCTCCTCCTCGGTGAGCTTGTAGACGGGGATGCCGGTCCACAGCGAGAGGACCTCGGCGATCGACTCCTCGTCCACCTCGTCGAACAGGTCGACGCCGGAGGCCTTGATCTCGCCCTCCTTCGCCTCCTTCTCGGCGAGGAGCTCCTTCTCCTTGTCGCGCAGGCGGCCGGCCTCCTCGAAGTTCTGGCCCTCGACGGCCTCCTTCTTCTGCTGCACGACCCGCGCGATGGCGTTCTCGAGCTCCTTGTAGTCCGCCGGGGTCTCCATGCGCTTGATGCGCAGGCGCGACCCGGCCTCGTCGATGAGGTCGATGGCCTTGTCGGGGAGGTGGCGGTCGGAGATGTAGCGATCGGCCAGGTTGGCCGCCGCGACCAGCGCCTGGTCGGTGATCGTGACCCGGTGGTGGGTCTCGTAGCGGTCCCGCAGGCCCTTGAGGATCTCGATGGTGTGGGCCACCGTGGGCTCCTCGACCTTCACCGGTTGGAACCGGCGCTCGAGGGCGGCGTCCTTCTCGAGGTGCTTGCGGTACTCGTCGAGCGTGGTGGCGCCGATGGTCTGCAGCTCGCCCCGGGCCAGCATCGGCTTGAGGATGGAGGCGGCGTCGATCGCGCCCTCGGCGGCGCCGGCGCCGACCAAGGTGTGGATCTCGTCGATGAACAGGATGATGTCGCCCCGTGTGCGGATCTCCTTGAGCACCTTCTTGAGGCGCTCCTCGAAGTCGCCGCGGTAGCGGGAGCCGGCGACGAGGGCGCCGAGGTCGAGCGTGTAGAGCTGCTTCTGGTGCAGCGTCTCGGGCACGTTGTCGGCGGCGATCGCCTGGGCCAGGCCCTCGACGATGGCGGTCTTGCCGACGCCCGGCTCGCCGATGAGCACCGGGTTGTTCTTGGTGCGCCGCGAGAGGACCTGCATGACCCGCTCGGTCTCGCGCGCCCGCCCGATGACGGGGTCGAGCTTCTTGTCCTTGGCGAGCTGGGTGAGGTTGCGCCCGAACTGGTCGAGGACGAGCGAGCCCGAGGGCGTCTCGCCGCTCGCGCCCCCCGACGTGGCGCCAGCCTTCTCGCCCGAGGCCGAGCCCTGGCCCTGCGAGCCGGAGCCCGAGTAGCCCGAGAGCAGCTGGATGACCTGCTGGCGCACCCGGGAGAGGTCGGCGCCCAGCTTCACGAGCACCTGGGCGGCGACGCCCTCGCCCTCGCGGATGAGGCCGAGGAGGATGTGCTCGGTGCCGATGTAGTTGTGGCCGAGCTGGAGGGCCTCGCGCAGCGACAGCTCCAGGACCTTCTTGGCCCGGGGGGTGAAGGGGATGTGGCCCGACGGCGACGAGCCGCCCTGGCCGATGATCTCCTCGACCTGGCTGCGCACGCCCTCGAGCGAGATCCCGAGCGACTCGAGGGCCTTGGCGGCGACGCCCTCGCCCTCGTGGATCAGCCCGAGCAGGATGTGCTCGGTGCCGATGTAGTTGTGGTTGAGGAGGCGAGCCTCTTCCTGGGCCAGGACCACCACGCGGCGGGCCCGGTCGGTGAACCGTTCGAACATCTTGTCCTGCCTCCCAATCAGCGGGAATCGTGGACCGATCCTACCGTCACCTCGCCCTTCCCCGTTCGGCACGTCCGACCCGATCCTGAAGCTCGCGCCGCCTGGGCGGCGCCCCGCAGGTCAGGGCGTCGGCGGGTGCCGGACGGGGCCCGACGCGGTGCGGGGGCGGGGCGGTGGGGCCCGTAGCCTCCGGGGATGGCCGAGAACCCGCTGCTGGCGCTGCCCCACCTGGAGACCGATCGGCTCCGGGTCGAGGAGGAGCTGCGGGCCGCCGTCCGGGCCCCGACGCCGGCGCTCACCGAGATGGCCGGGCACCTGGTCGGCGCGGGCGGCAAGCGGGTGCGCCCGCTCTTCGCGGTGGCCGCCGCGGCCTGCGGCGCCGGTGCCGACGGCCCGGCGACCGTCGAGGTGCTGCGGGGCGGGGTCTCGGTGGAGCTGGTCCACCTCGGCTCGCTCTACCACGACGACGTGATCGACGAGGCCGTGACCCGGCGGGGGATTGAGAGCGTGAACGCCCGCTGGGGCAACCTGCGGGCGATCCTCGCCGGCGACTTCCTCCTGGCCCGCGCCTCGGAGCTGGCGGCGTCGCTCGGCACCGAGGTCGCCGGCCTGCTGGCCCACACGATCGGGCGGCTCTGCGAGGGCGAGGTGCTGGAGCTGCAGGACGCCTACCAGGTCGACCGGACCGAGGAGGCCTACCTGGCGTCCATCGAGGGCAAGACCGCCTCGCTGCTGTCGGCGGCCTGCCGCATCGGCGCCATCGTCGGCGGCCTGCCCCGGCCGGAGATCGACCGCCTCACCGAGTTCGGCACCGCCTACGGCATGGCCTTCCAGATCGTCGACGACGTCCTCGACGTGATCGCCACCGACGAGCAGCTCGGCAAGCCCGCCGGCCACGACCTGGTGGAGGGCGCCTACAACCTGCCGGTGCTGCGGGCCCTCCAGGGCCCGCAGGGGCCGCAGCTGCGCGAGGTCCTGGGCACGCCGATCGAGGGCGCGGCGTGGGAGCGTGCCCGCTCCCTCGTGCGGGAGGGCGACGCCGTCGACCAGGCGGTGTCGGTCGCCCGGTCCTACGTGACCGACGCCATCGACCTCCTCGCGCCCCTGGAGGATCGGCCGGCGGCTGTCGCCCTGCAGGGCGCCTCACGCCACCTGCTCGAGGGCCTGGCGGCGGTGCGGACCTGATCTACGGCTTGGGCGCGACGGTGACGCCGGGCGTCGCCGGCGCGGTGACGATGCCGACCGTCCGGTCGTAGGAGCCGGCGAGCTCCTCGCGCAGGCCGGCCGGCGTGGCCGGGTCGGCCAGCGTGGCCACGACGGGCAGGACCCGGAACGAGCCGAGGTCGACCCACGTGGGCACGGCCTCGATGCCCGACACCGCCCAGCGGCCGTCGCGCCGCTCGGCGGTGACCACCACGGTGAGCCCGTCCCGTCGGGGGGTCTGGGTCTGGTTGGAGAGCTGGTTGCCCAGCCCCCACACCACGTAGGTGCCCTCGACCTGCTCGATGGGCTGGACCACGTGGGCGTGGTGGCCGATCACCAGGTCGATGTCGGGCGACGGGAGGATCGCGGCGGCGACGTCGCGCTGGTACTGGCTGGGCTCGGACTCGTACTCGTCGCCCCAGTGGATGCTGACGACCACCAGCTCGGCCCCGCCCTGCCGGGCCTTGGCCGCGTCGGCCGCGACCTTGGCGGGGTCGAGGGGGTTGGCGGCCCAGGGCGCGTCGGCGGGGAGGTCGTAGCCGTTGAAGCCGTAGGCGTAGCTGAGGTGGGCGACCGTGGCGCCGCCCACGTCGTAGGTCCTGGTGGCGGCGGCCTCCTCGGCGCTCCTGGCGATGCCCACGTGGCCGAGGCCGACCTGGTCGAAGCGCTCCAGGGTGGCGGCGATGCCGGCCTGGCCGCGGTCGAGGCTGTGGTTTGAGGCGTTCGAGCAGCCGTCGTAGCCCACAGACCTGGCCCCGTCGACGAGCTCGGCCGGTGCCCCGAAGGCCGGGTAGCTGGTGACGGGCTCGCCCGCCGGCGCCACCACCACCTCCATGTGGCAGAGGGCCACGTCGACCGGTTCGAGGATCGGGGCCATGGGGGCGAACATCGGTGCGTAGTCGTAGGCCACGCCACGCTCGGCGCCGTACCGGGCGGCCTGCTCGTTGACCGGGCTGTGGGGCAGCAGGTCGCCGGCGAAGGCGAGCGTGAGCCGGCGGGGCTGCTCGGGGGCGC
>DATAGR010000052.1:0-4630 GCA_036263575.1 Aquihabitans sp.
GCCGCCACCGGCGACGAACCGGGCCAACCGCTCCGCCTCCGTGGCGCCGAGGCGCTGCGGGTCGGCGACGACCGCGGTCGCCGCCACCGGGAGGTCCGCAGCGGTGACGGTGTCGCGCACGCGTGCCACCGGGTGGCCCTCGGCCTCGAGCAGGTCGGCCAGCGCCTCCAGCCCGTCACCGCCCGTGGAGAACGACGACGACGCCGGGCCCCCGGGGTCGCCGCCGACCATGGAGCGGGCCCCGGCGAGCACCAGGTTGGTCACGACCACCACGGCGACCACGGCCAGGAGGGCCTGCTGGCCCCGCCCCAGCCCCGACCACCAGCGGACGAGGCCCGGGCGGTCGTCGGCGTCCTCCCGGCCGTCGTCCCCGCCGTCGGTGCCGTCCCGGCCGACGGCGCGGCGGTCGTCGTCGCCCGAACCGGCCTCGCCCGGGCCAGCCTCCACCGGCGGACGGACGGGCGCGGTCACCGCCGGCTCCCGGCGCCGACGAGCTCAGCCCACCTGCGGCGCGCCGCCTCCACATCGGCCCCGGTCGCCGGCCGGCCGCCGTAGACGACCGCCTGGAAGCCATCGGTCAGCTCGTCCATCGCCGGGTCGGCGACCTGCCGGGCCGCCTGGGCCGCCGTCGTGTCGGTGCGCAGCACCAGGCGGTCGGCTCGGACCAGGCGCAGGAGCCCGGCCTGGTAGCGGAACCGGACCGCGGCGGCGTGGTCGCCACAGGCCTCGGCGTCGTCGGCGTGCGCGTCGAGCGCGGCGGGGTCGGCCGCGGGGTCGACGAGCGACGATCCGTGGCGACGGGTGACCACGGCGCGGTCGCGCCGGGCGATCAGCCAGGCGGCGGCGCCGGCGCCCAACCCGACGAGCGCCCCTGCCAGGATCAGCTCGCCGCCGGGGAGGTCGAGGATGGGCTCGACCAGGTCGTGCAGGAAGCGGCCGATCGGGCGGAGGCGGTCGCCCAGCCACTCCAGCGCCCCCTTGAACGGCTTGGGGACGTCGCCGGGGCGGAACTTGTCGTCGTCGAGCACCTCCCGCGCCGATCGGCGGGCCTGGTCGAGCGACGCCGTGGGCGTCCCGCCGGCGCCGGCGCCACCGGCCGACAGCGCCTCGGCCAGCGCGCCGAGGCGCGCGGCACGGCTCGGGCCCATGGCCGCCGTGGCCGACCGCAGGTCGACCGGCCGCCCGTCGACGCTGGTGAGCGAGCGCAGCTCGGCCAGGGCGTCGTCGTCGGTCACCGCCTCCCGCGCCAGCTCGGCGGCCTCGGCGGCGCTGACGTCGCCCGCCTGGGCACCGGCGGGTCCGCCGAGCGCGCTGCCCACCACGAGCACGACCGTCGCCAGGGCGACGGCGATCGAGCGGCGGGGGCGCCGACCGCCTCGCTCAGCGCGGTGCATCGGGCGGCGGGGCCCAGCGGGTGCCGTCGGGGCGCGTCGACGGCGGGGGCGGCGGTGGCGGAGGCGGGGGTGCGGCGGTCGGAGGCGCCCACCCGGTCGGGGCCGGCGCTCCGCTGGCGCCGCCCACCGATGGCGGCGGCGGTGGAGGCGGAGGCGGCGCCATCGCCCCCCGGGCGCCCGGGGCCCCGGGGAGGCCGGCGGGCACGGCGCCCCCAGGCGCCCACCCCGGACCTGGGGGCCACCCCGCCGGGTAGGCCGGCGCGCCGGGCTGGGCGGGGAAGCCCGAGGTCGGGGCGTTGCCGAGGCGCTGGGCCAGCAGCACCAGGTCGAACCCCTCGCGACGGACCCGGAGGTCGACGTACAGGGCCATCGTGAGCGCCGCCGAGAACGGGGTCACGAGGATGGTGCTGATCATGGTGGTGATCGCCGTGATGATCTGCTGCAGCACGGGCCCGACGTCGAGGAAGAACACGGCCGCCAGCGGCGCGCTGAGGGCCGCCTGGAACGCACCGGTCAGGATGGTGCTCAGCAGGACGATGCCGAGCACGCGCCAGAAGCGGCCGCTCGCCAGGTCCTTCGACCGGCCCATCGCCTTCGTGACGCCGAGGCCCTCCACCAGCAGCGCGGGCATGGCCACCGCGAACAGCGTCAGCGGCACCGCGACGCCGACGATGCACCCGAGGAGGCCGAGCACGGTGAGCAGGCCGGTGAGGAGCGTGAGCCCGAGCACCGACCACACCCGGCGGAGCCCGAAGCGGAGGCTCTCCCGCCAGTCGGGGTCGTCGCCGACGTAGGCCCCGCTGATCGACCGGAAGCACGCTGCCGTGGCGATCGAGGTGGCGATGATCGTGGCCAGCGTGCTCACGAGGAGGCCCGCCATGGTGAGCGCGAGGTCGCCGCCGTCGAACGCGGGCGTGGCCGTGGTGGGGTCGACCGACACGTCGGGCTGCGTCGAGAACGACACGAGCGACGTGAGGACGAGCACGGGGGCGACCGGCAGCGCCACTGCGGCGAGCAGCGTCCGGGCCCGGCTGCGGTAGATGCGGATGGCCGCATCCAGCAGTTCGCCGACGCCGAGCGGCCGCAACCCTTCCACGGCGCCGGACCCTACCGCCGGGCCCGTCCCGCGTCGGACCGCGTCTTCGGGCGGGCGGCCCGCACCCGCGCGGGATCAGCCGATGACGACCGGCTCGTCCTGCTGGGGCGCCGGCCCCACGGTGGCGCCCCCGCGCTTGCGGCCGGCGACGGGCGCCGAGAGGGCGGCGCCGGCCACGTCGACGAGGACGAAGAGGATGCGGGCGATGATGGCCGTCGCCGCGGCCACGCCACCGTCGAGGCCCGACGACGCGGTGAGGACCGCCTCGCGGATGCCCGCACCTGCCGGGACGGGCACGGCGAGGAACCCCGCGGTCCACGACAGCACCGTGGCGAACATGACCCGCGGGTAGGACGCGTCGGGCGTGAGCGACCGGGCGATGGCCCACGTGGCCGTGCCGACGAGGATCCACGTGGGCACGTAGCGGGCGACGAGGGCGAGGGAGTCCTTCCACCGGGGAACGTCGAAGGCGATGGTGCGGCGGGTCAGCCGACCGATCAGGGCCAGCAGGCGCTCCAGGACGGCGTGGTGCAGCAGGACGACGCCCACCGGCAGCGCGAGGAGGAACAGCATCCAGACGTTGAACCCGCCGCCCGACAGCGCGAAGGGCAGGAACCCGGCGGACACGAACAGGGCCGCGAGGTACAGGAGCCCGAGCGACAGGGCGACGCTGGCGTAGGCGCGGGTGCGGGGGACGCCCCCCCGCCGGGCCAGCTCGCCGCGGCCGAGGACGGGCCACACGCCGCCGGGCACGTACTTGCCGAGCTCGCCGACGTAGTACCAGGCGATGACCCGGCCGACGGGAGCCCGGACGCCGAGGAGGCGCAGCACGTGGCGCCAGCCCCAGCCGATGCTGGTCATGGCCGCGACGGCGGTCACGACGGCCACGGCGACCCAGGCGAGGTCGGCGTCGGCCAGCGCATCGGAGGCGTCGGGCCAGTCGCGCGCCAGGCGCCGGACGACGTAGACCATGGCCGCCCCGCCGAGCAGCAGGCCCAGCACCGAGCTCAGCCCGACGGCCCGTGCACCCGAGCGCCCGCGCCCGTCCGGGGGCGCGTCGGCGGCCGCGGGCTCGTGGCGTCCGTCGGGTTCGTCGGGTTCGGGGTCGGCCATGGCGGGCGCTTCGGTTTCGTCGTCGACCCGCCGGGCGCGGGCCGCCCGAGCCTACGGCGCCACCTCCCGCAGGCACCGCAGCGGGCTCCCCGGACCGGTGCCGCGGCGTCCCCCGGTCGGGGGTGGGTGATTGCCCCGGCCCCCAGGGCGGCAGGTAGCGTGGCTCGCCATGAACGCCCCACCCAGCTCGTCGGTCAGGCCCGAGCACGTGTCGCTCGGTGTCGACGAGATCGGGAGCGAGCTCGACGTCAGCATCGTGCTCCCGGTCTACAACGAGAAGGGCCACCTCAACGAGGAGATCGACCGCATCCGGGCGGCGATGGACGCCTCGGAGTTCTCCTACGAGATCATCGTCATCGACGACGGCTCGAACGACGGCTCCGGCGACGCGCTGCGCCAGATCGACGGCATCCGGCTCATCCAGTTCCTCACCAACCGCGGCTCGGGCTCGGCCCGCAAGTACGGCACCCGGGCGGCACGGGGCCGCATCGTGGTGTGGACCGACGTCGACATGAGCTACCCGAACGACCTCATCCCGGAGCTCGTCCGCGAGATGGCGGGCTACGACCAGGTCGTCGGCGCCCGCACCTCCGAGGAGGGCACGCACAAGCTGTTCCGCGTGCCGGCCAAGGCCTTCATCCGCAAGCTGGCCAGCTACCTCGTTCAGACCCCGATCCCCGACCTCAACTCGGGCATGCGGGCGTTCCGCCGCGACGTCGCCCTGCAGTACGTCAGCCAGCTCCCCCCCGGGTTCAGCTGCGTCACCACGATCACGCTCACCTTCCTGGCCCACGGCTACACCGTGAAGTACTGGCCGATCACGTACTCCACGCGCGCCGGCACGTCGAAGTTCCACTGGGCCAGCGACACCCGCCGCTACCTGCTGCAGGTCATCCGGATGACGCTGTCGTTCGACCCGTTCCGCGTGTTCCTCCCGATCGGCTTCCTCTTCACCTTCCTGGGCCTGGGGAAGCTGATCTACGACATCACCACCCGGGACTTCCGCGTCGCCATCAACACGCTGCTG
>DATAGR010000053.1:0-3957 GCA_036263575.1 Aquihabitans sp.
ACGATCGTGCGGCCCCCGAAGTCGTCCGGCAGGCGCTCGAACGCCTTGGGCCGGCGATCGATCACGGCGACGGAGTGACCGCCCTCCTCCAGGGTGCGGGCGACCCCGGCACCGACCCGTCCACAACCGACGACGACCACATGCACCGGAGCAACCTCGCCTCTCGCACCCGGACGGGCACGGCGGGGGAGCCTAGGCCCGCGCTCCGGCCGCACGCACCCCGCCGGGACGCCCCCCCGGGTGGCCGACGCCCGGCCGCGACGGGGACTGTCGCCGTGACGCCCGTGACCGTACGATCGCCCGGTCCTCGGGTCACCACGGCCGGAAAGAGCCCATGACGTCGACGTTCAAGCGCATCCTGGTCGGCAAGCCGCTCGCCAGCACCGAGCAGGAGCACCAGGCGCTCGGGAAGCCGACGGCGCTGGCCGTGTTCGCCTCCGACGCCATCTCGTCCACGGCCTACGCGACCGAGGAGATCCTCTTCGTCCTCCTCGCGGCGGCGACGTTCCCGCAGACGCACAAGTACCTCGTGCCGATGGCGATCGTCTCGGTCTTCCTGCTGGCCGTCGTGTCGACCTCGTACCGCCAGACGATCTACGCGTACCCCGACGGCGGCGGCGCCTACGTGGTGAGCCGCGAGAACATCGGTCCGACCGCCTCACTCGTGGCCGGCGCGTCGTTGCTCGTCGACTACACGCTGACGGTGGCCGTGTCGGTCTCGTCGGGCGTGCTGGCGATCGGCTCGGCGTTCGAGTTCAACGACGACACGAACCTGCGCGTCGGGCTGGCGCTGTTCTTCATCGCGCTCATGGCCCTGGGCAACCTGCGAGGGCTCAAGGAGGCGGGACGCCTGTTCGCCGTCCCCACCTACGCCTACACGCTGCTGCTCGGCGGGCTCATCGGCTACGGCATCTACCGCGTGGGCTTCCAGGACCTCGGCACCATCCCCGGCAACGAGGAGCTCGCCCGCGAGTTCGCCGAGGAGGAGGGCGCCGAGGTCGCCGAGCTCACCGGTTCCGTCGGACTGATCCTGCTCCTGCGGGCCTTCTCCTCGGGAGCCGTGGTGCTCGCCGGCGTCGAGGCGATGTCGAACGGCGTGCCGGCCTTCAAGAAGCCGAAGTCCAGGAACGCGGCCCAGACGCTGACGATGATGGCGCTCATCCTCGGCATCAGCACGCTGGGCGTCAGCTACCTGGCCAGCCACCTGCACCCGGTGTTCGAGGAGGGCGGCGACACCGTCCTGTCGCAGATGGGCGGGGCCATCTTCGGCGAGGGCAGCCTCCTCTACTACGCGCTCCAGTTCGCCACGTTCGGCATCCTGATCCTCGCCGCCAACACCGCGTTCAACGGCTTCCCGCAGCTGTCGTCGAACATCGCACGCGACGGCTACCTGCCGCGGCAGCTCGCCAACCGAGGCGACCGTCTCGTGTTCTCGAACGGCGTCCTCATCCTCTCGGGCATGGCCGCCCTGCTGATCGTCATCTTCAAGGCGGAGGTCAGCGCCCTCATCCCGCTCTACGCCGTCGGCGTGTTCGTCGGGTTCACCCTCAGCCAGTTCGGCATGTGCCGCCACCACCTCCGGCGGCGCGAGGAGAGCTGGCAGCGGAACCTCTTCGTCAACGGCCTGGGCTGTGCCATGACCGGCATCGTGCTCGTGGTCGTGATCGTCTCGAAGTTCTTCCAGGGCGCCTGGATCCCGGTGGTCGTGATCCCGCTGATCGTGGCGCTGCTGCGGGGCATCAACCGCCACTACCGGACGGTGGACGAGCTCCTCGTCGCCGAGCCGCACGAGAAGGTGCGCCGCCGGACCAACACCGTGATCGTCCTGGTCGGACGGGTCACCAAGGGCTCGCTCACCGCCATCGCCTACGCCCGGTCGCTCAACCCCGACCGCCTCGTGGCGCTGACCGTGGTGTCGAACCCCGAGGAGCAGGCCCGCATCACCGAGCAGTGGGAGGCCCACGACGTGCCGGTCGAGCTGGTCACCCTCTACTCGCCGTACCGCGAGCTCTCCCGCCCGATCCTGCGCTACGTCGACGACCTGGACGACCGCTACGGCGAGGACTTCGTGACCGTCGTGGTGCCCGAGTTCGCGCTGAAGAAGTGGTGGCAGCAGCTGCTCCACAACCAGAGCGCGCTGGTGCTGCGCACGCGCCTGCGGAGCCGGCCGAACACCGTGGTGACCTCCGTCCCGTTCCACGTCGAGGCCGGGCGGGCCGTCGTCTCCGACCCCGTCCCCTGAGGCCTGCGCCGCCCCCGGAGGGGCGGGGACGGTCAGGTGGTGGGCGCGTGCCGGGAGAGGAAGGCGACGGTCTCGGCCCACGCCGCCTCCGAGGCGGCGGCGTCGTGGAACGCCGGTGCCTCGTGGTTGTCGAAGGCGTGGCCGGCGTCGTGCACCTCCACGGTCACGTGGTCGAGGTCCTCGGCGGCGGCCCGGATGCGGTCGTTGCCATCGGGCGGGAAGAACTGGTCGCGGCTGCCCAGGTGCACGAGCGTGGGGCAGGTCAGGCGGCCGAGGTCGCCGAGGGCGTCGGGGACGCCGGAGCCGTAGTACGAGACGACCCACGCCGGGTCGGCGGCGAGGCCGACGTTCCAGGCGAGGGTGCCGCCCAGGCAGAAGCCGAGGACCCCGGGCCGGCCCTGCACCTCGTCGAGGCCAGCCAGCGCCTCGAGCGACGCGATGGAGTCGGCCACCAGCTGCTCGGGGTCGGCCTGCTGCGCCATGGCGAACGACGCCGCCATGCCGGCCTCGTCGTGGTCCTGGGCCCAACCGGGGTGCTGGCGCCAGAACAGATCCGGCGCCGCCACGACGTACCCGAGGTCGCGCAGCCGGGTGGCGACGGCTCGGACGTAGGCGCCCACGCCGAAGATCTCCTGCAGCAGCAGCACGCCGGGGCCGTGGCCCGATGCCGGGAGCCACGTGAACAGGTCGAACGAGCCGTCGGCGACGGCGATGCGCTCGATGCGGTCGTTCGGTGCGGCCGTGTGCATGGGGTCGGGCATCGGGCTCCTCGACGGGTCAGCGGGCGAACATCATCATCCACTGCTCGAGGCTGTCGGGCCGGAACACCACGTTGCGGCGCCGGGTCTCGGCCATCGAGGCCGACGGCTTCTCGGAGTACAGGTGGCCGGGGAACAGCACGACGTCGTCGGGCACCGCCGCCAGGCGCTCGGTCAGCGAGCGGTACATGTCCTCGGGGTTCGAGCCCGGCAGGTCGGTGCGGCCGCAGCCGTCGAGGAACAGCGTGTCGCCCGAGACGAGGCGGCCGTCGACCAGGAAGCACTGGCTGCCCGGCGTGTGGCCGGGCGTGTGGATGAGCGTGATGGGGATCTCGCCCACCTGGACGGTGTCGCCGCTCTGGTGGTGCACGAGGTCGTCGGCGGCGACGGGGGTGGTCTTGCCGATCCACTCGGCCTCGTCGGCCTGGACGTGGATGGGCACGTCGACCAGCTCGAGGAGCTCGGCGATGCCGGTGATCTGGGCCATGCCGCCGAGGCTGCCGCCCACGTGGTCGGCGTGGTAGTGGGTGGCCAGGGCACCGGTGAGGCGCATGCCGTCGGCCGCGAGGACGTCGAGGATCCCCTGCTGGTCGTAGGCCGGGTCGACCACCACGGCCTCGCCGGTCTCCCGGTCGCCGATCAGGTAGACGAAGTTGACCATCTGCTCGGCCACCCGGTCGCCCTCGGCGACGTCGAGCCCGGCGAGCAGCTGCTTGAAGTACAGACGGGAGCCATCAGCCATGGCGGCATGGTACGGCCGGTCCCGTCATGGGGCACCGCTGCCGGCGTTGTTGCGGTGGGGAAGCGGCGTGGCGTCGACGGTTCCCGCTCGTCGGCGCCACGGCGTCCCCGCCCGGTCGGGCCCCTCGTGTCTCCCGGGGTCCGGCCGGGCCTTCCTCCCGCCCGAGCCGTCGTGCCCGTCGTGCCGTGCCGGGCCCGCCGGTGCGGCGGCCAAGA
>DATAGR010000054.1:0-4471 GCA_036263575.1 Aquihabitans sp.
GCCGAGCAGCGTCTGGGTGTTGTCCGAACCGGTGCGGGGCAGGGCGCCGTCGGTGATCGGGGCGGCAGCGGCCCGGGCCGCGATGGTGAGGCTGAACGGGATCACCGTGTCACCGCAGGTGGCGGTGAGGGTGGCCGGGCCGGCGGGGGCGTCGGACGGGATGGTGATCGTGGCCGTGAAGTTGCCGTCGGTGGTCGGGGTCTCCGAGCCGGTCACGGCCCGGTAGTCGCCGGCCACGAGCTCGAAGCTCACGGTGGAGCCGAGGGGGCAGCCGATGCCCTCCACGGTGATCGACTCGCCCTGGACGACCGTCTGCGGCGTCACGCCGTACTCGGCGCCGGCCGTCGAGCTGATGGAGAGGAGGGCGATGATCGCGATCGCCGTACCCAGAAGTCCCTTTTTCGCCATGGTTTCCTGCAACTCCCCGTTTTCCGGCCGCGACCTGCGGGTCGGTTCGGGGCACCATAGCTCACCCCTCTGTGTGGCGTAAAGCACAACGGCGACATTCGTGACCGTGCGACCACGAAGCGTGAAGACGGTCGATCTGCCCTCTGGCCTGCGGCGATGCGCCGCCGACGCCTCCACGCCGCAGTACCGTGGCGCCCCCATGCACCGCCTGGCGGACCTGGACCGTCGCGGGCGGGTGATCGCAGCGCTGGCGGCACTCCTGCTCGTCGCGCCGTTCGCCACCGCCGCCGTGCGGGCCGCGGCCGACGGCTGGCAGCCCAGCGGCGCGTCGGCGGTGGTGGCGCTGCAGGCGCTCGACGTGGCGTCGGGCGACCCGCCGCTCGTCGGGCTGCCCACGGACCCCGACCTGCGGGCCGACCCCCGTCCCCGTCACCTCGGGCCGCTGCCGGCGTACGCGCTGGCGCTGCCGGTGGCGCTGCTCGGGCCACCCCTCGGCCTGGTGGCGTGGACCGCCGCGGTCGGCGCCGCCAGCGTCCTGGTCGGGGCCTGGGCGCTCCTGCGGCGTGGCGGTCCCGGCGTCGGGGCCTGGGGCGCGGTGGGCCTCGGCGCGCTGGCGTGGTCGCTCGGCCGCGTCGCCCTCGTCGACCCGGTCGGCGCCGAGGCCGCGCTGCTGCCCCTGGCGGCGACGGCCATCGTGGCCTGGGCCGTCGCCTCGGGCGACCGGCGGCTGCTGCCCCTCCTCGCCCTGCTGGTCGCCTGGGTGGCCCAGCACCACCTCGCCGTCACCCCCTTCGCCCTGGTCCTGGGTGCGCTGGCGCTCGGGGGCCTGGCGCTGCCGGCCCGCGCCGGTGACCGGCGCGCCGGCCCGGCTGGGCCCGTCGCGCCGGTCGAGGCGCCTCCCGTCGCCGCAGCCCACGATCCGTGGCGCCCGGTCACGACCCTGCGCTACGGCGTGCGCAGCACGGCGCCGACCGACGCGAACGACGTCGCCGACGGCTCGGTCGATCCCGGGTCCGGCGGGCCGGCTCCGGCCGGCGGTCGCGCCCGGCGGTCCCGCCGGACCGGACCCGATGCGTGGTGGCCCTGGCTGGCCGGCGCCATGCTGGTCTCGGCGGCGTGCTGGTTCCCCGTCGCGTACGGCGAGGCGACGGGGCAGTCCTCGAACGCGGCCGACGTGGTCCGCCTCCCGGCGGCCCTCGACGGCGAGGCGCTCGGCGTCGACGGCGCGGCGCGCCTCGCGGTGCGAGCCGTGGGCGCGCCGCCGCTCGTGGGGCTGGAGGGCGTCACCGCCGCCGACCTCCTCGAGCCCGTGCAGGCCCAGGAGGTCGTCGGCGCGGCGGTCGTCGGCGCGCTCCTCCTCGCCATCGGCTTCGGTGCTCGACGCCGCTGCCCCGCGCTGGGCCGGCTGGCCGTGGCCGCCCTCGCGACGGCGGCCGCCGGGCTCGTCGTCGGCGCCACGCTGCCGGCGTCGGCCGCCGGGCGCCTGGCGCTCCACCGGTGGGCGTGGGTGGCGAGCGTGCTGGCGTGGTTGGCCCTGGGTTGGGCGGCGGGGCGGTGGGTCGCCGCCGGCCGGGGCCGCTACGGGGTCGGGCCCCGCTGGCAGACCCCGTGGGTGGCCGTGGCCGCGCTGGCGGTGCTGGCCCTGGCCACCAGCACCGTGGCCACGGACGAGCGGCACCGCGACGAGGACCTGTTCTCGCTCGAACGGCGCATCAACGCGCGGGTCGGGGCGGCGGTGGCCGGCGACGGCTCGGTGCTGGTGCTGCCCGTGGGCGACCTCGCCCGACGCTCGCTGGCCCCCGCCCTGGCTGCGCACCTCGAGGCCGACGGCCACCCCGTCGCCGTCGCGAACGACCAGGGCGAGGCCTACGGCGAGCACCGGACGCTCGCCCGGCGTCGGCCCGACACGGCGATCATCGTCCGGACCACCGCCGGGCGCGTGCCCGGCCGGGAGGGCGGCGCCGAGCTGGTGCTGGAGGAGGACCTCGACCCCGACCGCCGGGCCGCGATGGATTCACTGTCGGACCAGGCCCGGTCGGGTCCGGTCACGGTGGCGCCGGGCGCCGCCGCGCTGGCCGCCGAGGCCGGCATCGATCCTTTCTACGCCAAGGCCCTCCTCGCCCAGCTGGTGTCGGCGCCGGCGCGGGTCCTCTACGAGCCGGTCCTGGTCGGCCTGCTCGCCGACGGGTTCCTGGCCTCGCCAGCGCTCGACACCGCCCTGCTGGAGCAGCTGCGGGCCCATCCACCGGCGCCGGCGTGGGGCGACGACCGCGTGGAGGTCCTGGAGCTGTCGCCCGGCGCAGCCCTCTTCCTGTACCCCGGCCTGGCCGGGGCCTGATCCGGGCCGCTGAGCACCCTCCGCTACCGTTCCGGCCCATGCGCGTGCGTGGAACCCTCCTGCTGGTCCTGGTGGCGGCCCTCCTGGTGGCCGGCTGCGGGGGCGACGACGACGACGAGGGTGGTGCCGGCGGCCAACCGACCACGAAGATCGCCAACAAGCCGGCCGGGCTCGACGGCCAGGAGTTCTGCGCCGGGGTGCCGGCCGACATGATCAAGTCGGCGATCGCCGAGCCCTACCGCACCTACGACGCCATCCCGGTCAACGACTTCCCGGCGCCGGGCGTGGTGGGCTACGAGTGCCAGTGGGAGTGGCGGAACGCCCAGGGCGACATCCGCAGCCTCAAGGTCGACCTGCTCCAGTTCGACGGCGCCCTCGAGGGGTCGCTCGACGCGTCGTGGAAGGGCACCGTCGACCTCGTCGGACCGCAGGGCGTGCCCGCCGACGACGTCGGCGAGGAGGCCATCACCGTGAAGACGCAGGGCGGTGTCACGCTCAGCGCCCGGGCCGGCCAGCGCCAGGTCACGGTCGTCTCCAGCACCAAGGGCGCGGTGCCGCCGGCGGCGCCGGAGTCGCTCGCCCTGGTCGCCGCCGCCGTGCTCGACATCGGCGAGTAGCGCCGGCTCAGCTGCGGACACCGGCCTGGCGCGACCGACCGTCGCGGCGGCGGACCGCCCAGGCCACGCCGGCCAGGGCGGCGAGGTCGCCCAGCACGATCGGCAGGGCCGGCCAGTACCAGAGGGGGCCGTCGCCGGACGGCACCTCGAGCAGCCCGAGGTCCGTCACCTCGACCGGCTCGACGCCCCGGAGCCAGCCGGCCGTGCCCGGGAACGCCCACGTGCCTCCCGACGACGGCGCCGTCCGCAGCGGCGTGATCGGCCCGCCGACCTCCGCCCCGCCGCCCGCCGGCGTGCGCAGCGGGCCGGCCCAGCCACGGACCTCGTAGAGGAGCAGGCCCTCGCCCACCGGGACGGGGCGCAACCCGGGGTCCTCGGCGATGGCGTCGCCGGCCAGGGGCCAGTCGTACTCCTTCGGGAGGAACACCCACCGCACCCCGAGGGCGGCCAGGCGCTCGGCGCCCGGTTCGCCCCGGCGGTACCCGGCCAGGATGCGGTCGGCCTCCTCCCAGCGGGTGTCGAGCTGCTCCTGGCCCCCGCCGATGCCGGGGTCGTAGCTGGAGATGGTGTCGCCGCCGAGCAGGTCGGGGCCGGGGTTCAAGATGTTGCGGCCGTCGGCGATGGCCGCCGTGTAGTACAGGTGCCACGGGAGCACGAGGGTGGTGCCGGGGCGCTCGTCGACCACCTCGGCGGCCCGGGTCCAGCTGGCCGGCAGGGGGCGGGGCTCGAACGCCCCCTCGGCACCGAGGGCCGCCGGGGCGGCGAGCACCAGCCCGGCCACCAGGGGGAGGGCGGTGGCGGTGGTGGCGGCGGCCGGCGCGACCCGGCGGGCGAGCCGGTCGGCGCCGTGGGCCGCGGCGGGCAGGGCGACCACCAGCCACAGGACCAGGAAGCGCTGCCCCTCCCGCAGCGGGGCGCCGACGGGCAGGTCGACGAGGAGGTCCCACGCCGAGCGGACCCCGGGCACGCCGGACGCGACGGCGAGCCCCAGGCCGAGGACGGCGACCGCCACGGCCGGGCGGCGCCAGGCGCCGGGCAGGTGCCCACGTCCGAGCACCGCGAGCGCCGCCAACCCGGCGGCGGCGTGGGCGGCCGCCACGCCCCGGCC
>DATAGR010000055.1:0-2368 GCA_036263575.1 Aquihabitans sp.
GCCGCGCTCGTCGCAGGCGTCGGCCACCCGTCCGGCCAGGCCGAAGCGGGCCGCCGAGGCCAGCGCCGACGCCCGCCGCACGACGGGTACGACCTGCTCGCCGTCGAGGTGCAGCACCTCCACCAGCCGGTTGCCGATGAACCCGCCGGCGCCGACGACGGCGACGCCCCCGCTCACGGGGTGCCGCCCGGCACGAGCCACGGCATGGGCAGCGCCCGCCGATCGGCGGCGCACCGCTCCAGGAGCGCGAGGACGCCCAGCGCCTCGGCGCCGGGCACGGACGCCGGGCCCTCGTCCGCGGGCGCCACGATCGCGAGCAGCTGGTCGGCGAACGCTCGCCGGTAGGGGTCCAGGCGGTCGGTGGCCGAGCGGTCGGCGGCGGAGCGGCCGGGCGTGGGGAGCGCCGGGCGGAGCCGCACGTCACCGACCAGCCCCGTGGCGGCGAGCTCGAGGTCGAGGTCGTCGGCCTCGTTCACGGTCCAGCCCAGCGAGCCGTCGCGCCCGCGGAACACGTAGCGGTTCGGCCGGGCCCAGTCGCGGCTGAGCCGGACGGTGGCCGGCACGTCGCCATGGGTGAGCGAGATGCGGCAGTTGGCCTCCGTGCCCCCCATGGCGTCGTCCTCGTAGGCCACGGAGGTCGGCGGGCCGAGCCACCACGAGAGGAGGTCCAGGCAGTGGACACCGATGTCCTGCAGCACGCCGCCGCCCGGCGGCCGGAACCAGGCGGGCGAGCCCACCGGCCAGTCGAAGGGCCCGCCCTCGAAGCACTCGACGGCCACGAGCGGACCGATGGCCTGGGTGGCGAGCAGCTGGCGGATGGCGCGGGTGGCCGGGAGCTGGCGCCGCACCATGGCGACGGCGAGGGTGCGCCCGGTCGCCTCGGCCACGGCCACCATGCGCTCGCCCTCGGCGACCGTCGGCGCGAGCGGCTTCTCGCACAACACGTCGATCCCCGCCTCCATGGCGGCGATCGCCTGCTCGGCGTGGTGCTGGGGCGGCGAGGCGACGACGAGGAGCGCCGGTGAGGCGGCGAGGAGGGCGTCGAGGTCGGTCGTGGCGCGGGCGCCGGGGAAGGCGGCGCAGAACCGCCCGGCGGCTGCACCGTCCGGGTCGTGGGCGCCGACGACCCGGACGACGCCGTCGGCCTGGAGGGCCTGCAACGCCGGCCCGTGGTACTCCCGCGCCACCGCCCCGCAGCCCGACACGGCGACGGACGCCGGCGTCTCCGGGCGCATCACGCGCTCGACCGCCCGGCCAGCACGCGCCCGGCACCGGCGAGCACGCGTGGTGAACGGCTGAGGCGCACCGCCTCCCGGAGGTGGGCGAGCATCGCGCCGCGGTCGCCGCTCGCGCGGAACCCCCGCGCGTTGGCGAGCGCCGTCCTCGCGTAGGTGCGGCGGGCGGTCCGCGCGATCGCCGGCGCCCGGTCCGGCGGCAGCGAGCGCGCGAAGAGGTCGATGGCCATCGCCGTGTACCGGAGCTCGTGTCCGAGGCGGTGGTTCCGTCCGGTGGTCGAGCCGGCGTGCGTCCGGTAGGCGGCGAGCAGCTGCGGCTCGTACCAGACCCCGTGCGTGGTGGCGATGCGGACCCACATCTCCCAGTCCTCGGCGCAGGCGAGCCGGTCGTCGAACCCGCCGAGGCGCTCGTAGACCGACCGGCGCACGGCGATCGACGGGGTCACGATGCGCTGCTCGGTCGCCAGCACGCCGAGGGGATCGGGCAGTGGCCCGGCGTGGGCCTGCAACGGCTCGGCCTCGTCGCGCGCGGCGCCCGTGGCGTCGATCAGCCGCCACCGGCACCAGGCCGCGCCGATCGCAGGATCGGCGTCGAGGCCGCGCTGGAGGGCCTCGTAGAAGCCCGGCAGCACGACGTCGTCGCCGTGGAGCAGGTGCACGTACCGGCCGCGCGCCCGGCGGATGCAGGTGGCGAAGTTGGCGACCTGCCCGACGTTCGCCGGTTGGCGGACGAACCCCACCCGGCCGCCCCCGACCGCTCGCACGACCGCCTCCGGGTCGTCGGAGGAGGCGTCGTCGACCACCTCGATCTGCATGGTCTCGGGACCCGGCGCCTGCTCGAGCACGCCCTCGAGCGCCTGCCGCAGGTGGTGGGCGCAGTCGAACGTCGGGATCATCACCGACCACGTCGGACGGGGCTCGCCGTCGGCCACGGGCTCGATGCGGGCCCGGTGCGATGCGTCGTCGACCGAGCCCCTCATCGGGACCGCCAGGCGCACCGCGCCCACCGCCGCGCCAGGGGGCGGCCGACGCCGCCGCTCCGCAGGCTGCGGGCCAGGCACCACCGGGCCATGCGTCGGTCGCCCTCGGCGGCGTGGACCTCGGCCCACTCGAGGAAGAACCGGGCCGCGCCG
>DATAGR010000056.1:0-11775 GCA_036263575.1 Aquihabitans sp.
AGGGTCGGGCGGCGGGTGCGCATCCCGCTGCACGGCGGGGTCGATTCGCTCAACGTCGGCGCCGCCGCCGCCATCGCCTGCTACGTCCTCGGGCGGGGCCGCCCGCCCCAGCCGGCGGCGACCTGAGCGACCGGCGCCGGAGGCGGCGCGGTGGCTGGCGCGGCGGCCGGGCGCTGGTCGTCGGCGGCGGACCAGACCAGGAGCGTGCCGCAGTGGCACCGCAGCACCACGCGCGGCCCGCCCGGCCCGCGCTCCACGGCCTCCACCCGGCGGGGGCCGAGCAGCGTGCGGGAGGAGCAGGTGGGGCACCACGGTGCGAACATGGCCCCATGATCCGAGGAATGGCCTGGTCGATCACGGGCCAATCTGCCAGGATTGGCTGCATGTCGACCAAGCCAATCACCGGGCCAATCGAGGCGACGACCGCCGGGGTGATCGCCGACCAGCGGCTGATCGGCGTGCTGGGCGACTGGAGCGCCGAGGGCCACGGCGGCCTGGCCCGGCGGCTGGCCTTCGCGCTCCGCGAGGCCATCACCAGCGGCATCCTGGAGGGCGGCACGCGGCTCCCGCCCGAGCGCCACCTGGCGTCGCTGCTCTCGGTCAGCCGCAGCACCGTCACCGCCGCCCTGGACGAACTGCGCGGCGAGGCGCTCCTCGCCTCCCGCCAGGGGCGCGGCACCGAGGTGGTCGGCACCGTCGACGCCGGCCAGGCCGGCCAGCGGGTCATGGGCCACTTCGCGAGCCGAGGTTCCGGCATCGACCTGGCGGCGGTGGTGCCCACCGAGGGCGCCCACCTCCCGGCCATGGCCATCCGCACCGAGGACCTCCTCGCCGCTCGCGGCCAGCTGGAGCCGCACGGGCTGTCGCCGCTCCGCGAGGCGCTGGCCGCCCGGCACACGCGCCTGGGGCGCATCACCGAGCCGGGCCAGATCCAGGTGACCCACGGCGCCCACCACGCCATCGCCCTCACGCTCGACGCCCTCGTCGCGCCCGGGATCGCCGTGGCGGTCGAGGACCCGTCGTACCCCGGGATCCTCGACGTGATCGACCACCGGCGGGCACGGGCGGTTGCCATCCCGAGCGACGGCGGCGGGCCGGACCCGCAGGCGCTCGCCGCCCTGCTCCGTCGTGACCGCCCAGCGGTCGTCTACCTCCAGACCGGCGTGCACAACCCGACCGGCCGCCTGATCGGCTCGGCCCGCCGGCGGGCGCTGGCCGCGGCCCTCGACGAGCACGGTGACGCCGTGGTCCTCGAGGACAACACGCTGGCCGACCTGGCCACCGGTGGCCGCACCGGACCCGGGCTGGACACCCTCTGCCGCGTCGCGCCCGTCGTCACCGTCGAATCGCTGAGCAAGGTGGCGTGGGCGGCGCTGCGCATCGGCTGGCTCCGCGCCGGCGGGGTGGTGGCCGAGCGGATCTCGCGGGTCCGGGTGGCGAACGACCTGGGCCCGTCGGTGCCGTCGCAGCTCCTCGCCCTGCAGCTCCTCCCCCACCTCGACGCCATGGCCGAGCAGCGCCGGGCCGCGCTGGCCGTCGCGACGGGCCACGCCGTCGAGCGCCTCGCCGCCGACCTCCCGGAGTGGACCGTGGCCCAGCCCCACGGCAGCTCGGCGCTGTGGCCCGAGCTCCCGGTGGCCGACGCCACGCCGTTCGTCGCCCTGGCTCGTCGCCACGGCGTCCACGTCACCCCCGGCTCGGCCCACGTGGTCGGCGCCGGGCCGGACCCGCACCTCCGCTTCTGCGTGGACCGGCCGGTCGGCCACGTCGACGAGGGCATCGACCGGCTCGCGGCCGCGTGGCGCGACCACCAGGCTCGCGGCGCGCGGGCCATCGCCTGAGGGCGCAGCCCCCGCCCTGGGGTAGACAGCCGGCCGTGACCGGCCCCGTCGACGACCCGATCCCGGCCTCGACCTCGTCGCTGCCGACCGACGACGTCGTCGCCCTCGAGGCCGAGCTGGCCAGCGGCCAGGGCCGTCGCATGGCGACGGCCGCACGCCGGGCCAGGATGGCGGCCCGCCTCCTCGCCGGCGTGGTGGCCGGCACGGGCGTGCTGGCGCTGCTCGTGGGCCTGGCTGCGTGGCGCGACGAGCCCGGCGCCCTCGCGGTCGTCGCCCTCCTGTGCCTGCCCGCCATCGTGGCGCCCCTCTACGTGGTCCGGCGGGCCGAGGCGCTGGCCGGAGCCGCGGCACGGCCGCGCGAGGTCGCCGCGCAGGCCCAGGACCTCATCGGGCGGGTCCGCCACAGCGCCGAGCTCCGCACGCTCGCCGAGCGCGTGGTCCACCGGCGGGCGGGCGAGCACCGTGGCCCGGTGGCGGCCGGGCGGGCCGGTCGCCTGCGCGGCGGGCTCGAGCTGGCCCGCCTGGCCAGCACGGTGGTCGGGCAGGCCGAGCCCGACCCTGCGCGCCACCCGCTCCTCGTGGCCTTCACGCCGGACCGGCTGGCCCGCACGTGGTGGGCCGTCGGCGTGTCCCTCTGGGCCTGGCCCCTCGCCGGCGCCGTCCTGCTGGTGTCCGCCGTGGTGCTGGCCGCCGACGCCCTCTGATCGGCCTGCCGACCACCCGGACGCGGATCAGGCCAGCTCGGCGTCGGCGACCCCGACCAGCGGCCCCGCGCCCCTGAGCACGTGGGCGCCCTCGACCGAGCGGACGAGCACGGCGTCGCCGTGCAGGTGGCGCCCGTCGAGCGTGGTGACGTCGACCCGGTAGCGCGCCTGGGCGAGGGGCGCCGGGTCGATCGCGTACGCCAGGCACTCCCAGTGCGGGTGCTCGGCGTCATCGGCCTCGGCGACGAGGAGGTAGGCCGCCCGGAGCGGGAGGGCGACGCCCTCGAGGGCGAGGTCGGCGACGTCGAAGCGGGCGTGGCGCACCGCCGCATCCTCGCACCCTCGCCCCGTCGCGCCTCCCGCCCGACCGGGCGGAACGGCGGAGGGAGCCCCGAGGGGCCGTCGGTAGGATCGATCGCTGTGAGCGACGACGCCCCGCCCCCGTACCCGAAGGTCCCGAGCCGCGCCGACTACCCGGCGATCGAGCGGACGATCCTCGAGCGCTGGGTCGCGGACGGCACCTTCGCAGCCTCGGTGGAGGGGCGCCCGGCCGACGACGAGTACGTCTTCTACGACGGCCCCCCGTTCGCCAACGGCCTCCCGCACTACGGCCACCTCCTCACCGGCTACGTCAAGGACGTCGTGCCCCGCTACCAGACGATGCGCGGCCACCGGGTGGCCCGTCGCTTCGGCTGGGACTGCCACGGGCTGCCCGCCGAGATGGCCGCCGAGAAGGAGCTCGGGATCGCCGGCCGGGCCGCCATCACCGAGTACGGGATCGCGAAGTTCAACGACCACTGCCGCACCTCGGTGCTGCGCTACACCGCCGAGTGGGAGCGCTACGTCGATCGCCAGGCCCGCTGGGTCGACTTCACCGACGACTACAAGACCATGGACCTCCCGTACATGGAGTCGGTCATGTGGGCGTTCAAGCAGCTGTGGGACAAGGGCCTGATCTACCAGGCGTACCGGGTGATGCCCTACAGCTGGGGCGCCGAGACCCCGCTGTCGAACTTCGAGATCCGCCTCGACGACGCCACCCGGCCCCGCCAGGACCCCGCCGTCACGGTGGCGTTCGACCTCGACCCGGTCGAGGGCGATCCCGGGCCGCTGAGGCTGCTGGCCTGGACCACGACGCCGTGGACGCTGCCCTCGAACCTCGCCCTCGCCGTGGGCCCCGAGCTGGACTACGCGGTCGTGGAGCTCGACGGCAGCTGCTACGTCCTGGGCGCCGACACCGTCGACCACTACGCCGCCGAGCTCGGCGGCGGGACCACCGTGGCCACCCTCCGCGGCTCCGACCTCGTCGGCCGCACCTACGCGCCCCTGTTCCCCTACTTCGCCGACAACCCCGCCAGCTTCCGCGTCCTCGCCGGTGACTTCATCGACACCACCGAGGGCACGGGCGTGGTCCACATCGCCCCCGGCTTCGGCGAGGACGACCAGCGGGTCAGCGAGGCCGCCGGCATCGGCCTCGTGGTGCCGGTCGACGAGAAGGGCCGCTTCACCGCCGAGGTCCCCGAGTGGGCCGGCGTCAACGTGTTCGAGGCGAACCCCGACATCATCCGCCACCTCAAGGGCGAGGGCCGGATCCTCCGCCACGAGACCTACGACCACAACTACCCCCACTGCTGGCGCACCGACACGCCGATCATCTACCGGGCCATGCAGTCGTGGTACGTCCGCGTCACCGACCTCACCGACCGCCTCCTCGCCTGCAACGACGAGATCAACTGGATCCCGAGCCACGTCAAGGACGGCGCCTTCGGCAAGTGGCTCGCGGGGGCGCGGGACTGGTCGATCAGCCGCAACCGCTTCTGGGGCGCCGCCGTCCCGGTGTGGGAGAGCGACGACCCGGCGTACCCGCGCACCGACGTCTACGGCTCGCTCGACGAGATCGAGGCCGACTTCGGCGTCCGCCCCGACGACCTCCACCGGCCGACGGTCGACGAGCTCACCCGCCCCAACCCCGACGACCCCACCGGCCGCTCCACGATGCGGCGCGTCAGCGAGGTCCTCGACTGCTGGTTCGAGTCGGGCTCGATGCCCTTCGCCCAGGTCCACTACCCGTTCGAGAACAAGGGCTGGTTCGACGACCACAGCCCCGCCGACTTCATCGTCGAGTACATCGCCCAGACGCGCGGCTGGTTCTACACGATGCACGTCCTGTCGGTCGCGCTGTTCGACCGCCCCGCGTTCCTGAACGTGTCCTGCCACGGCGTCGTCCTCGACGCCGAGGGCCGGAAGCTGTCCAAGAAGCTGCGGAACTACCCCGACCCCGAGGAGGTGATGGAGACCATCGGGTCCGACGCGCTCCGCTGGTACCTCATGGCGTCGCCGATCCTGCGCGGCGGGGACCTCAAGATCGCAGCCGACGGCTCCGGCATCTCCGACGTCGTGCGCCTCGTGCTCAACCCCGTGTGGAACGCCTTCCACTTCTTCACGCTCTACGCCAACGCCGACGGCTACCGCGCCCGGTTCCGCACCGATGCCACCGGCGTCCTCGACCGCTACCTGCTGGCCAAGACCCGCTCCCTGGTGGAGAGCGCCACCGCGGCCTACGACGCCTACGACCTCGCCGGCGTCTGCAACCAGGTCACGGCCTACCTCGACGCGCTCAACAACTGGTACATCCGCCGCAGCCGCGAGCGCTTCTGGGCGCCGGGCGCCGTCGATCGCGACGCGCCGGGGGCGGCGAGCGACAAGGCCGACGCCTTCGACACGCTCTACACCGTGCTCGTCACCGTCTCGAAGGTCGTCGCCCCCCTGCTCCCGATGCTGGCCGAGGAGATCCACACCGGCCTGACCGGCGAGCGTTCCGTGCACCTGGCCGACTGGCCCGACCCCGCCGAGCTGCCGGCCGACCCCGCGCTCGTGGCGGCCATGGACGAGGTGCGAGCCGTGTGCTCCACCGCCCTCGGCCTCCGCGAGGACCACAAGCTCCGCAACCGCCTCCCGCTGCGCTCGCTGGCCGTGGCCGGGGCGGGCGCCGAGGCGGTCGGCCCCTTCGCCGACCTCGTCGCCCAGGAGCTGAACGTCAAGGAGGTGACCACCTCGACCGACCGCACCGCCTACGGCACCGAGGTCGTGCGCCCCAACCCGCGCGCCCTCGGGCCACGCCTCGGCAAGGACGTCCAGGGCGTGATCCGGGCGGCCAAGGCGGGCGACTGGCACCGCGCCCCCGACGGCACGGTGGTCGTCGGCGGCCACGAGCTGCGCGACGGCGAGTACGAGCTCGTGCTGGAGGCGGCCGCCGACCTGGCCGCCGCACCGGTCCGCTACGTCGACCCCGAGGGCCGCACCGTCGACACGGGGCTCGTCGTCGCCCTCGACACCACCGTCACCCCCGAGCTCCACGCCGAGGGCGCCACGCGCGACCTCGTGCGGCTGGTGCAGCAGGCCCGGCGCGACGGCGGGTTGGAGGTCACGGACCGGATCTCGCTCACCCTCTCGCTCCCGCCGGACCAGCGGGCGATGGTCGAGGCCAACCAGGCCCAGCTCGCCGACAGCGTGCTCGCCACCGAGGTGCTCTACACCGACGCCAGCCAGCCGCTGGCCGCCACCCTGGACGGCACCGACATCAGCTTCGGGCTCGTCCCCGCCTGACCAGGCGACCCGGTCGGCGGTGCGACGGGGCCGCGCCGCCCTCCCGACGGTCGGTCAGCACGACGGCGCGCCGTCGTCTGGCACCAGCCGCAGCTCGGCGACCGGCAGGAGGTCGTAGTCGTTGTCGGCGATCGACGACGCCACCAGCAGCCGCCCGCCGGTCGGCAGCGGCGGCGGCTCGGCACGCGGACCGGAGCCCAGCAGCTCGAACACGCCGTCGCACCGCGTTCCGTCAGGGGCGTAGGCGGAGCCGAAGATGTCCCCGTACCCGGCGGCGACCGGGTGGGCACCGGCTCGGCGCACCCGGTAGGCCACCACGGGGGTGAACATCCCGTCGAGCCCCACCGGTGCCGTCACGCCGTAGCGGCCACCCGGCTCCACGCTGGCGGCGGCGGCCTCGCCCAGGACGTCGGCGGCCCGGTAGGTCCAGCGCTGGGAGTCGTGGCCGACGGTGAAGACGCCGACGGCGACGGTGGCGACCACCACGGCGGCCGCCGCGACCGGCGCGACGGCCGTGGCGACCCTCGCGGGCCGCCGCCGTGGCTCCGCACCTCGGAGCCGCGCCGCGAGGTCGGCGGCGACCTCGCGGCCCACCCCCACGCCGACGGCCAACCAGACGAACAACCCGGCCGGGATGAACCACAGGAGCGTGTACGTGGTGGTGAGGTAGCGGGTGTCGTCCTCGGGCACCGACGCCACCACGGTGACGGCGGCCACCACGAGGGCGGCGCCGAGCGCCAGGCCGACGGCGGTCGTGCGGTCGCGACGCTGCGCGCTGCGCACCGCCAGGGCGACCGCTACCGCGGCCAGCAGGTAGCACGAGATGCGTGCGACCGTGCCTGGCCTGATGAGGAAGAGGAAAGGATCGTCGAACGGCGGCGGCTGGACGAACCGTGGCGGGATGCCGACGGCCCGGCCCACGGCCCACAGGCCGTCGTCCACGCCGAGCCCGGGCGGGAGCTTCTGCGACGACCGAGCCAGGAGGGTGACGTTGCCCGGGCGGTTCGTCAGCTGCTGGTACAGCGGTGCGGCCCAGCAGGCGGCACCGACCGCCAGCCCGGCCAGCAGCCACGGCACGGGACGGGCGCTGGCCGGGTCCGGTCGGCGACGCCAGCGCGGAGCGGGCGCCGCCGCGTCGGCAGCGACGTCGTCACCGGCCGGCTCGGAGTCGCGCCCAGGCGCCCGGCGTCGCCGAACCAGGCCGGCGAGCTCGGGACCGAAGCCGAACGCCACGGCAACGGCGAGCAGGGCGATCGCCGGGAACACGTACGTGAGGTGGCTCTGGACGGCGAGCGAGGCGAGCAGCACCGCCAGCGGGAACAGGCGTCGTTCGCCCACGCCGACGGACCACGCCACGAAGAGCAGCAGGATGAACGGGCCCATGACGGCCACCGGGTTCCAGTTCGTGGCGAAGTACCACGGGTCGACGGCGCGCACGGTGAGGCACAGCCCGAGGCCGGTCGCCAGGACCAGCAGCGGCCCGCCGCGCCGCTGCGCCAGCACGGCGACGCCCACGAAGCAGGCCACTGCGACCAGGCCGGCGAACACCGCCGGCAGCCACGGGGGCCCGAACCGCGACGGCACCGAGTAGAGCCAGTAGATCATCGGCCCTGGGCTGTGGGCGATCTCTGCCCCCGCCTCCGTGGCCGTGGTCGCCTGCCCCAGCGACGGGCTGCGGCCGCTGAAGACGTCGTAGGACCGCAGGGCGATGGTCGCGTGGTCGCCGGTGGGCACCCACCCCCACCGCAGGGCGCGCCACACCGCGGCGAACACGGGGGTCGCCGAGACCAGCCCGACGAGCGGGGCGAACCACCGGGCCGAGCCCCACGCCGCCAGCCGGTCGAGCGCGAAGGCGCCCCGGACGACGGACGACCGGCCGCCCCGGAGGGCGGCCGGTCGCGGCGTCGCTCGCTGGTCGGCGACCAGCTCAGTCATCGTGCGGCACCCAGCGGTGCGGTGCTACTTGAGCTCGACGGTGGCGCCGGCGGCCTCGAGGGCGTCCTTGGCCTTGTTGGCGTCGTCCTTCGAGGCCTTCTCGAGGATCGGCTTGGGGGCGTTGTCCACCAGGTCCTTGGCCTCCTTGAGACCGAGGCTGGTGAGCGAGCGCACCTCCTTGATGACGTTGATCTTCTTCTCGCCGGCGGCGACGAGCACGACGTCGAACTCGTCCTGCTCCTCGGCCTCCTCGGCGGCGCCGCCGCCACCGCCGCCGCCACCGGCGGCGGCCACGGCCACAGGGGCCGCAGCGGTCACGCCGAACTTCTCCTCGAAGGCCTTGAGGAGCTCGGAGAGCTCCAGGACCGAGAGGTTGGCGATGGAATCGAGGATCTCTTCTTGGGTGGCCATGATCAGCTCTCCTGTGCGGTGTCGGCCGATGCGGCCGGGTCGGTGTCGGTGTCGGTGGTGTCGGTGTCGGCGGCCGGGGCGTCGGCCCCGGCGGCGGGGGTCTCGTCGGCCGGGGCATCGGCCTCGGCGGGGGTGTCGTCCGCGGCGGCGGGGGCCTCGTCGGCGGCCGGCGCGGGGGCGTCGGCGGGGGCGCCGGGGGCGCCGCCCTGGTCGATGAGGGCCTGGAGGCCGTAGGCGAGGTCGCGGGGCAGCGCCTGCAGGAGGCCGGCGAACTGCTGCATGGGCGCCGCCAGGGCGCCGGCCAGCTTGGCCAGCAGCACCTCGCGGGGCTCGACGTCGGCCAGGGCGCGGACGTCGTCCTCGCTCAGGGCCTGGGTGCCGAGCAAGCCGCCCTTGATCACCAGCGCGGGGTTGGCCCGGGAGAAGTCCCGGAGCGCCTTGGCCACGGTGACGGCGTCGCCCTCGACGAAGGCGATGGCGGTCGGCCCGGTGAGCAGGTCGTCGATCTCCAGGCCCAGGTCGCGGGCCGCGAAGCGCACGAGCGTGTTCTTGTAGATCTTGTACTCGCCGCCTGCGTCGCGCAGCGCGGTGCGCAGCTCGGCGGTGGCGGCGACGTTCAGCCCGCGGTACTCGGTCAGCACGGCGGCGTCGGCGGCCTCGAACTTGGCGCGCACCTCGTCGACCACCGCGACCTTCTCGGGTCTCGGGTTCTCCACGGGCACCTCCTTGGTCTGGTTGGGTCGGAATGCGAACGGGGCGTCCGCATGTGCGCGAACACCCCTCGAGCCAGACGTTGGAAGTCGTCCGCCTCATCAGGCGGGCCCGGAGGCCCTTTCAGCGCCCGAGGGCGCACCGGAGGTCTTCGGCGCATGCAGTTGTTGCCGGGACGACGCTAGCGGCCGGTCCCGGCGAGGGCGAAACCGCCTAGGCGACGACCTCGGGGCGGAGCCGGCCGGCGTCGACCTTGACGCCGGGGCCCATGGTCGAGGAGACGGAGATCTTCTTGAGGTAGCGGCCCTTGGCCGAGGCCGGCTTGACCCGCTGGAGCTCGTCGAGCACGGCGCGGAAGTTGTCCTCCAGGGCCTGCGGCTCGAAGCTCACCTTGCCCAGCGGCACGTGGACGTTGCCGTAGCGGTCGGTGCGGTACTCGACCTTGCCGCCCTTGAACTCGGCGACGGCCCGGGCGACGTCGGTGGTGACGGTGCCGGTCTTGGGGTTGGGCATCAGGCCACGGGGGCCGAGCACCCGGCCGAGGCGGCCGACGACGGGCATCTGGTCGGGGGTGGCGATGGCCAGGTCGAAGTCGAGCATGCCGCCCTCGACCTCGGCGGCGAGGTCGTCGGCGCCCACGATGTCGGCGCCGGCCTCACGAGCGGCGGCGGCGGCGTCGCCGGTGGCGAACACCGCGATGCGGACGTCCTTGCCCGTGCCCGACGGGAGGGCCACGGTGCCGCGGACCATCTGGTCGGCCTTGCGGGGGTCGACGCCGAGGCGCACGACCAGCTCGACGGTCTCGTCGAACGACGCCGGGGCGAGGCTCTTCACCAGCGCCAGCGCCTCGGTGACGCCGTGGTGGGCGTCGTTGTCGTAGCGCTTCTTGGCGTCGCCGTACTTCTTGCCTGCTGCCATGTCTGGCTCCCTCGTGTGGTTCGGCCGCCGGGCGAGGTCGTCCCGGTCGAGCCGTCGGAACGGGCCGCTGGCTGCGGCCCGGGTGCTACTTGACGGTGAGGCCCATGGAGCGGGCCGTGCCCTCGATCTGCTTCTTGGCGCCGTCGAGGTCGATGGCGTTCAGGTCGGGGAGCTTGATCTTGGCGATCTCCTCGATCTGGGCGGCGGTGACCGAGCCGGCCACCTCCTTGCCGGGGTTCTGCGACGCCTTGTCGACGCCGGCGGCCTCGCGCAGCAGCACGGGCGCCGGGGGCGTCTTGGTGACGAAGGTGAACGAGCGGTCCTCGAACACGGTGATCTCGACCGGGATGATCGTGCCGCGCTGGCTCTCGGTCTGGGCGTTGTAGGCCTTGCAGAAGTCCATGATGGCCACGCCGTGCGGGCCGAGCGCGGTGCCCACCGGCGGCGCCGGGGTGGCCTGCCCTGCGGGGATCTGGATCTTGACGACGGCCGCGACCTTTTTCTTGGCCATGGTTGACCTGCTCCTAAGAATCTTGTGGACGGACCAGCGTAGGGCCGACGCCCCGCGCGTTGCCAAGCGGGGCCAGCGCTAGAGCTTGGCCACCTGGGAGAACTCGAGCTCGACCGGCGTCTCGCGCCCGAAGATGTTGACGAGCACCTTGACCTTGAGCTGGTCCTCGTTGATCTCGATGATCTCGCCGCTGAAGTCGGCGAAGGGGCCCTCCTTGACGCGCACGGTCTCGTGGAGCTCGTACTCGGTGCGGGGGCGACCCTTGCGGACCGGTGCCTCGTCGCCCTCGACCTTGACCGTGAGGAACGTCTCGACCTCGCGGCGGCGCAGCGGCGAGGGCTTGGTGCCCTGGCCGACGAAGCCGGTGACGCCGGGCGTGTTGCGGATGACGTACCAGGAGTCGTCGTCGAGGTGGCAGCGCACCAGCAGGTAGCCGGGGAACATCTTCTTCTGGACGACGACCTTCTTGCCGTTCTTGAACTCGACGACGTCCTCGAGCGGGATGACCACCTCGTGGATGCGGCCCTCCATGTTCATGGAGGAGGTGCGGGCCTCGAGGTTCTGCTTGACCTTCTTCTCGTAGCCCGACTGGGTGTGGACGACGTACCACTTGCCGGGCCGGTCGGCCGGGTTGTCGTACGGGGCCGACTCCTCGATCAGCGCCTCGGCGTCGACCACCGGCGACAGGATCTCGCCCGTCTCGGGGTCGACGTCCTGGCCGGGCTCGGCGAACCCGGCGGCGTCGGCCGCGTCGGAGCCGGGCTGGATGGAGTCGTTGGGCTCGGTGTCGCTCACCGGGTCGGGCGCCGGCTCCGGGGCCTCGGTCACGTCGTCGTCGACCGCCGTGGCGGCGTCGGCGGCGGCGACCGCCTCCTCGTCGACGCCCGGCAGGGCGTCCTCGGAGGTCGGGATGGTGGGTTCGTCAAGGCTCATGGGGAAGGCACCGTGGTGGGCGAAGGGGCAGCCGGCGGCCCGGCGGGGATCGTCACTGGTCGACGATGAAGAGCACGGCCTTCGAGAAGCCGTAGTCGAAGCCGGAGATCAGGGCGGTCATCACGACCAGGAAGATCAACACGATGACCGAGAGGTTCACGGTCTCGGCGCGGGTGGGCCAGGCGACCTTGCGCAGCTCGGCGTT
>DATAGR010000057.1:0-1775 GCA_036263575.1 Aquihabitans sp.
CCCGAGCACTGCGTGCTGGTCTTCGGCCAGGAGGGGCCAGGGCTGTCCGGCGCCGCCCTCGACGCAGCCGCCACGGTGTGCGCCATCACCCAGTACGGGTCGACCCGCTCGCTCAACGCCGGGGTCGCGTCCGGGATCGCCATGCACGCCTGGGCCCGGGCGCACGCCCGGCCGCAGGCGTAGCGTCGCCGGCCATGGCCCGCCCGAACGCCGCCGCCACCCGTGACCGCCTGCGCGCCTTCGCCCTCGACCTGCCCGACGCCGTCGAGGACCACCCGTGGGGCGACGACGTGATCAAGACCAACGGGGGCAGGAAGATCTTCCTCTTCCTCGGCGGCGACGACCCGGACCGCCGGCCGTCGATCGGCGTGAAGCTGGCCGACTCCCACGAGCAGGCCCTCGGCGTGCCCGGCGTCGAGCCGTCGGGCTACGGCCTCGGGCGCTCGGGCTGGGTCGTGGTGCCGCTCGGCGACGGTGCGCCCCCCGTGGCGGTGCTCGAGGACTGGGTCGAGGAGAGCTACCGGCTCGTGGCGCTCAAGCGCAACGTCCGGGCCCTCGACGAGCGATCCGCCTGATCGCCACGCCCCGACAGCCCGCCGGACCCGTCAGCCCGTGCGGTCGACCGGGCCCGGCACGCCGGCGTCGGACGGCCGGCCCCGGCGGGTCACCCGTCGCAGCAGCAGCAACCCGGCGCCGGCCACCGCGGCGACGACCAGCCCGGTGAGGAGGGCGTCGACGAACGTGAGCCGGGGGCACGACGTCGGGCTGTCGACCCACTCGGCGAACGCCAGCTCCTGGCCCGCGACCCGCACCCGTCCCTGCTCGAGGTCGTCCACGGAGAACCCCGGGCCGCCCCACCCCGTGCTGTCCGTCGCCGTCGCCTCGAACGAGTAGCGCTGACCGGGGTCCAGGCGGCCGCCGGGCCGGTCGTCGGTGATGTCGTAGCCGGGGTAGCGGGGGACCACCGGCAGGTCGAGCACCGCGACCTCGCCCGAGCGGTGCGCGGCCACCCACACCGGCGTCTCCGGGTCGTCGCTGCCGTAGAGCTCGATGCGGCCGATGGCGGCGTCGTCGCCCGGGCACGGCTTGTAGGCGACCACCACGGCCCGATCGATGCGAGTCACGCCGGCCGCCGGCGCCGTCGACGAGCACGCCGTGAGCCACGCCAGGCCGGCGAGGCCCAGCGTCGTGGTCGTCCGGCGCCGTCCCCGCCCCGTCGCCACGCCACGCCCCATGGCGTCATGGTGCCCGACGCGCCGGCCGGCGCCGCCATCGGCCGGTTGGTCCGGGGCGCCGCCGCCTCCCTAGGTTCTGCACGTGGCCAGGAGCAGCGAGAGCAGCCGCCAGCGTCGAGCACGGGAGAACCGCGCCCGGCGCGCCGCGCTCGAGGCCCGCACCAACGGCGCGCCGCCGGCCCGCCCGTCGCGCGTGGCGCCGTCGACCGCCGAGAAGCTCAAGCAGCGCAGCGCCGAGCCCCGAGCCGCCGCCGGCAAGGGGAGCGAGGCAGCCGAGGTCGCGAAGGAGGGGCGCCCGAAGCGCGAGCGGCGGCCCCGGCCCGGCGACCGCCCCGTCGACCTGGCCACCCTCGAGGGCAGCTGGTTCTCCAAGGTCACGCAGGTGCCGGGCGGCACCCAGGCCCTGTTCGCCGGCCTGATGGCGGTCGTCGTCACCGGCCTGCTGTCGTTCACCTCGGTCTACGTGTCCGAGGCCGACCGCGACCGGGAGGGCGCCGGCGCGACCCAGACGATCTTCGAGGCCTACGACCTCGCCGTCGC
>DATAGR010000058.1:0-7470 GCA_036263575.1 Aquihabitans sp.
GCGAGTCGCCGGCCCGCTGGAGTGGCTCGTGGCCGAGGCCCGCCGGAACGGCCACGAGCTCGGCCTGCGCTACGGCTACCGCTCGGCGGACCTGCAGCGCACATACTTCCTGCAGCGGATCGAGGGCTGGTCCACCGATGACATCGTCGCCGGCCGTGCCGACGACGCCATCGACGCCGCGCTCCGGTGGGTGGCCGCCCCTGGCTTCTCGAAGCACCAGAGCGGCTTCACGGTCGACTTCCATGCCGCAGGTGGCGTGGCCTTCGGGACCTCGGACGTCGGGCGCTGGCTCGCCGCCGACAACCACGCCGTGGCCAAGCGCTTCGGGTTCATCCCGAGCTACCCGGCGGGCGCCGGCGCCCAGGGCCCCGAGCCGGAGCCGTGGGAGTACGTCTACGTCGGCGTCGCAGCCATCGAGTGCGCGGGCCCGCTCGTGCGGGACGGCGATCGCCCGGCGTTCGACGCCTGCGTGCGCGACCGCACCCCCTGACCTCCCCGCACGTCACGGCCACCGGCGCCCGGCCCGTCCGCCGCCGAGCCGGCTCGCCGCCGTTCCCGCCGCTCCCCCGCGGCCAGCGCGGCCACCGCGAGCACGCCCGGCACCAGGATCGTCAGGACGTCGACCGCTCGGGCGTGCCCCGCCGACACGCACGTCGTGAAGCCGCTGTAGTGGTCGAGCGAGCAGCGATCGCCCGACCCCGACCCCACGGCGCTCGCGCCGCTGCCGAGCAAGCCGACGGCGAGCAGGCCGCCGGCGATCGGCCGAGCTCCCGGGGCGCACCTCCGGGCGAGGACGAGCACGGCGGCGAGCCCGACGCCCAGCACCACCAGTGCCGCGGACGCCGGCACCAGCCAGGGCTCGGGCCCGGCGTCCGAGTTGTACGCCGTCCCGAGCCACGCTCGGCGGTGCACCGTGAGCCACCACCGCTCGGCCTGCCACCACGCCGCCACGCACGCGATGGAGACCAGCAGCAACGGGACGGCCGCCCACCTCCCGAGCGGGTACGGCTGCGCCCACCACCGCTTCCACACCAGCTCTGCATCCACCGCCCCGTCCCCCTGGCTGGGTCCACGGCTCCGTGCCCCACGGTGATCATCGCAGCCACCTTCGCTCTCCGGTACGGTCCGGGGCGATCCCGACAGGGGGAGGTGGGGGCCGTGCGCGCAGGAGCGCTGTGGGTTCGATCGGTCGGCTCATTGGCCGGCGCCGCGCTACTGGGCTGCGCCGTGGGCCTGGCGCCCCCGGCCTCCACGGCTCGACCGGCGAGCGGCCGCCAGCAGGCGCCGCCCTGCGACGGGCCGTACGTGCCCTCGTACGCCGAGTTCGCGAGGTCCGGCTCCGCCCCGCCGCCGTGGGCCGGCGGCTCCGATCTCGGTCTCGCCCGCCCGGTCGACACCGACGGCGACGGCACCGAGGACACCGTGACGGACCTGACCGGCGGCGGCGTTCGGATCACCCGAGCCTCCGGTTCCCTCGAGTTCGGTCCCGTCTTCTACGTGAACCGCGTCGACGCCTCGGACTTCGACGGCGACGGCCGCACCGACCTCCTGGTCGCCGTCTCCGAGGGGCCGGGCGCCGGCCAGTACGTCATGCCGGGCAGCACGCCGGACGGACCGGTCGATCCGGCTGCCGCCGGCATCTCGATCCCTGCGACGCTCCACCCCCAGTCCATCGGGGACCAGACCGGAGACGGCACCGACGACCTCGCCGGCGCCACCGGCCCAGACGGTGCGGGCGGCCTGGGCATCTACTCCGGCGTGGACCTGACCGCACCGGGACCGGGCGGCGCCTTCACGGGCGCTCCCGTCGAGGTCCTGCCCGATCGCGACCTGGTGGGCGTCGTCGTGGTCGGGTCGGAGGCGCCGCTGCTCGCCACCACGTCCGACGCCGACGCAGGCGGGAGCGACCTGACCATCGTGCTGGGACGCGTCGGCGAGGCCGAGCTCCGGCTGTCCACCGGCGAGGACCTGGTGTTCGAGCCGTTCCGGAACTCCGGCTACCAGACCGGCGTGCGGGGCTACGAGCGCGACGGGACGACCTGGATCGTCCTGGCCCAGTCGAGCCGCAGCGGCTCGGCGGTCGTGGGGTGGCGGCTCGACGCCCTCGCGTGCGGCGACGACGCGACCGCGCCCGCCACCACCACGCCCTCCGCACCTGCGAGCCCGACCGCGCCGATCACCACGGCGACCCCGGCTGGCCCGGTGGCCGGCGCCCCCGATTTCACCGGCTAGACGAAGCGGTCGGCGCTGACGCCGCCGCCTGCCGTCGTGGACGGCGTGGGACGGCCCAGAACACCACGAACGTCGCCACCGCCGGCACGGCGAGGACTGCCGCGTCCCGAGCGATCGCTCCGGCACCGGTGATGCAGTGGGTGGTCTCGCTGTAGCTGTTGACCGCACAGCGGTCGTGCGGACCGTGCAGCAGGCCCCAGCCGGCGGCGACGAGGACGGCGCCTCCGAGCACGGCGAGCGACCGCCGGAAGAGGCGCGCCGTACGTCGGGTGACGAAACCGCACGCCGCCACGCCGAGGAGGCCGGCCGCGGCGACGATCAAGCCCGCCTGCACCGTCGGCCCCTCGTCGCTGTCGCCGCTGATGTGGCCGCCCATCTGGGTCCCGTAGCGAGCTTCGGCCGCCACCCAGAGCCCCAGAACGACGAAGCCGAAGCACACCACCAGCCACAGCCGGACCACCTGGGCACGCTCGGCAGCGTCCAGGATCGGCCCCCTGCTCGACCACGACGAGTCCGCCTTCGTCCGCACAGGTGGAGCCTCGCGCGGGGCGACGCACGATGGTCGCCGCCCCGATCATCCGCCTGCACACCGAGACACCTCCGAGCCGTCAGCTCCGCAGCCGTCGACGGACCGTGATCGAGGCCCACGCCGCCGCGGCGACGGCGACGACGCCCGCGCCGTACGCCGGCCATCGGCGATAGGGCGCGGGCGCGACGCCTCGCGCCGACGGACCTTCGCCCGGCAGCGGCGGCGATGGCGACCCGAGGTCCGCGACCTCGAAGAACGGCGAGGGGACCTCGCTGACCGAGCAGGAGGAGACGGCGTAGACGCCGCCGGGCTGCTCGACGGCCACGTCCTCGGGCGTGAACCCGAACACCACGAGCCGCTCGCCCCCGATCCTGCCGCACTGCGTGATCAGCTCGTCGATCACGTGCTGCCGGCGTCGCACCGAACCCTCGAAGACCTGCTCGACGTCGAAGGTCAGATCGACGGCGGCGCCCCTGCCCACCTCGGTCCTCAGCCGCGTCCTCGGCGCCGACGGGTCGAGACGCCCGATGAAGACGGCATCCGCACGGCCGATGACCGAGTCGGGCGTGGCGCACGAGCACGCGGCCGCAGGGGTCGACGCGAAGGTGATCGAGGTGGCGACGGCGACGACGACCGCCACCACGAGCCTCGCCGCCTGCGCCGGCGTCACGGCGCTGCTCGCCGCCCGGCTCGATCTCGCTCCGGGCGCACCCCCGCCCTCGCCCGGGCGCCCACCGCTAGGGGGCCAGCCGTTCCGCAGCGACCGCGAGGGATCGAGCGACGTGCGAGCGGGCGACCGCCACGACGGCTCGCCAGGGCGGAGGCTCGGCTCGGGGCGCTCCACCAACGGCCTCGAGCACCGTGTCCGGCGCCGGCGCAGGCGTCGGGGCGGAAGGGGCGGCCGGTGCGACGAGGCCGCTCGCCAGGAAGCCGATGAGGTCGGCGGACTGCGCAGGGCTCAGGTGGAAGGTGTCGACGCAGACGTCGTTGCGCCACAGGCTGAGGTTGGTGAAGCCACGGTTCCACCGCCACGTGACCCGGAGGCCCACACCCCGCTCATCGACGGCGAAGTGGCGTCGGACCGGCAGCTCGAACACCTCGGCGGTCTGCATCCGCCCATCGTGTCACCGATCCCCGGCGACGCCCAGGGGCACCCGCGGTCGGGCGAGCGGGCAGCTCAGTCGGTCGCGTCGAGGATGCGCTCGGCGCGGTCGGCCTCGGCCTCGTACTGGAGGTCCTCCTGCCGCCGCCGCTCACGGTGGGTCTTCGAGATGAACCGGGTCCACACCCAGTAGGCCGCGAAGGCGGCGATGAGCGCCACGATCAGGTACTGCAGGGTGCCGACCCACTCGCCGACCTTCTCCCACCGATCGCCGAGCTGGTAGCCGGCGCCGATGAGCACCACGTTCCAGAGCAGGCTGCCGAGCGCCGTGTAGAGCGTGAACGAGACCGGGTTCATGCGCCGGAACCCCGCCGGGATCGAGACGAGCGAGCGGATCAGGGGGATGCACCGGCAGACCAGCACGGCCGTCGAGGAGTGGTCGTCGAACCAGGACTCGGCCCTGTCGAGGTCGCGCGACCGCACGCCCAGCCAACGTCCGTACTTCACCACCAGGGCCTCGAGGCGCACGTGGCCGATGGCCGCCGAGATGAGGTACAGGGCCCAAGCGCCGATGACGGAACCGACGGTCGCGGCGACGACCATCCCGATGAGGTTGGCCTGCCCGCGGGAGGCGGCCAGGCCGGCAGCCGGCAGCACGACCTCTGATGGGATGGGCGGGAAGACGTTCTCGACCGACACGAGCAGGGCGACCCCGAGGTAGCCGATGCGGTCGATGACGTCGACCACCCAGTCGGTCAGGTCGCCGACGAGGAAGTCGGAGAGGCCGGCGATGATCATTCGGACGAGACTAGGGGCCCCCACGCCGGCGCCCGAAGCGGGCCTGGGAGCCCATCGCACGCCACGCGGCGCCACACCTGGAGACCGGGGATCCCCGCGGCGCCTCAGAACGCGTACCGCACCTCGCAGTAGGGCAGGTGCCGGCCGAGGAGCGCCAGCAGCTCGCGGTTGTAGCGGCCCTTCGAGCCAGAGCGGTAGCGGACGTTCGTGCCACCGGTCTGCGACCGCTTCGACTCCTGCAGGTCCGGCCGCCACAGCAGCTGCTCGCCGGTCGGGTGCCAGCCGAGGTTGACCTCGTGCAGGGCCTCGTTGTGGGTGAGGAAGATGACCTCTGCCTTGAGCTGGGCCTTGGCGGCGGCACCGATGCCGTCGTCGAGCTGCTGCAGCAGCTCCCGCCAACGATCGAGCCAGCCGTCGTGGACGATTACCGGGCTCAGGTTGACGTGCACCTCGTAGCCGGCCTCGACCAGCGGGTCGATGAACGCGATCCGATCGGCCATCCGGCTCGTGCGCAGATCGACCTTCGTGGCCGTCGCCGCCGGCATGAGCGAGAGGCGGACGCGGGTGCGGCCGGCGGGGTCGTAGTCGAGGAGGTCCGGGTTCACGAACTTCGTGGCGAAGCTGGCCTTCGCCGTGGGCAGGCGCCGGAAGAGGGCGACGAGGTCCCGCACGTTGTCGGAGATGGCGGCGTCGACGGAGCAGTCGCTGTTCTCGCCGATGTCGTACACCCACGCGGTCGGATCGCACTGGTTCGGTTCCGCCTTCACACCCTGGCGGCCGACGTGGCGCTCGACGTACCGGGTGATGGCCTCGATGTTCGCGAAGACGGTGATCGGGTTGGCGTAGCCCTTTCGCCTCGGCACGTAGCAGTAGCTGCACGCCATGGCGCACCCGTTGGCGGTCGACGGCGCGATCCAGTCGCTCGACCGCCCGTTGCGCCGGGCGGAGAGGGACTTCTTCGTGCCCAGGACGAGCGTGGACCGCTTGATCCTCGTCCAGTCCTCCACGTTGCCCTCGTTGCCGTGCAGCTCGGGGATCTGCCAGTGGGAGCCGATGTCGATGCGCTCGGCTTCGGGGAACCGGTCCAGGACCTGTCGGCCCCGAGGCAGCTCAGCAGCGGCGGGCTCGACGTAGATCGTGCGCACGTCGAGGAGGCGGTCAGCAGCGCCGAGGCTCACCTCGACGAGGCTATGAGTAGCCCCACGAGGGCTGTCTGCTCACAGCGGTGAGATCCGGCACACGACTCGAGCGCTCATGCGCCGTGGTAGTCGAGCATGAACAACGTCGCGTCGTCACGCAGCGGCCCATCGTTGTAGGCCAGCACCGAGGCGGCGAGCCGTCGCACCGATTCCGCCGGTGCAGTCCCCTCGGCCGAGGTGCGGACGAACAGGTCGGCGAGCTGGGCGGTACCGAACTGCACCCCAGTGGGCGAGCGGGACTCGACCACGCCGTCGGTGTAGAAGAGCACGCGGTCCCAGGCTTGCAGGCTGACGGTCGCAACTTCGTTCACGCCGCCGCCGAGGCCCATCGGGAGCGAGGGGGTGCACGTCAGCTGACCGGCGAAGGTCGCGTTCCGCACGAGGAGCGGCGTCGGGTGGCCGGCGTTGAGCCACGTGAGCCGACCGTCGTCGAGGTCCAGCGACCCGAGCTGCCCGGTGACGAACGCGCCCCGTCCGACCTCGCGCCGGATGAGGGCGCCCGTCTCGAGGTACGCCGTCGACAGGTCACGACCTTCGCGTCGCGCGTTGCGGAGGCTGTTGAGCGCGAGCACCGAGATCGTCACCGCAGCGACGCCGTGGCCGACGGCATCGATGAGCGCGAACTCCGCCTTGCCGGGGTTCAGGGCGTAGTCGAAGGAGTCGCCGCCGATGGAGTACGCGGGCTCGAGGACGCCGCTCACCGACACCTGTCGTGTCGAGTACGTCAGCGGCGGTAGGAGGGCCCACTGGATCTCGGCGGCGACCGACAGCGCCTCGGAACGGCGGCCCCGGAGGATGACGTCGGTGTAGCGCCGCTTGCTGATCAACGTCAGGACGAGGATGCGGATGACCGGCTCGACGACCCCGATCGGGACCTCAGACCACCTCGGGTGGACGACCTCGAGCACGCCCAGGCGCTCGCTCCCCTCGGTCAACGGAACCCACACCGTGGCCCCACGGTCCCCTGTCACGACCTGGCCCGTCGCGAAGCAGCGCCCGGCCAACGTCCCCCCGATCGACTGCCGGGGTCCGGTCGGTCCGTCCTGACCGAGCGGCTGCAAGGACGTGAGGCCGTAGTCCGCGACCAGCATCTGCACCGAGGTCGCCCCGAGCACCTGGCCGGCGACGTCGACCACCTGGGTCAGCTCCTCCGCCGGCAGCCCGGTGGTCCCGGCGAGCAGACGCCCCAACGACTCGTCGCGCGCTCGATCCCCGGAACGCGAACCGGGTGCGGGTGCTGCCATGCGACCTCGACTGGTCCGACGCGCCGCGCAGGTGCGGCAAGCGAGCCACCCGGCCCGGTCGTGCGTTCGCTCACCGTAGCGGCGATGCGCGGCGACGGGCTCGACGGCAACCGTCAGGTGCCGACCGGTGCCCACTACGTTCTGGCGCCATGAGCGCCGAGCCACCGCCGCCGGGCGACGATGTCGCGACACGCCTGGCTGCGGCCTACGCCGCCGACGGGCCGACCATCGACATCGGGCGGGCGGTGCACGGCGGCGTCGTGCTGCCGTCGGCGGTGGTCCAGGTGCCGACGGCCATGTGCAACCGCCACGGCCTCATCGCCGGTGCCACCGGCACTGGCAAGACGGTCACGCTCCAGCTGCTGG
>DATAGR010000059.1:0-2554 GCA_036263575.1 Aquihabitans sp.
GGCGGTGTACGGGATCGCCACCCGCCTGCAGCGCCGGGCCGGCGCCGGCCCCACGCTCGTCGTCTCGCCGCTGCTGGCCCTGATGCGCAACCAGGTGGCGGCCGCGAGCCGGGCCGGCATCCGGGCCGCCACCATCAACTCGGCCAACATCGACGACTGGCGCGAGATCGAGGCCCGCATCCGGGCCGACGAGGTCGACGTCCTGCTCATCTCGCCCGAGCGGCTGAACAACCCCCGGTTCCGGGCCGACGTCCTCCCGTCGCTCGCCGCCACCGTGGGCCTCCTCGTGATCGACGAGGCCCACTGCATCTCCGACTGGGGCCACGACTTCCGCCCCGACTATCGCCGCATCGCCGACGTCCTGGCCGGCCTGGCGCCGGGCGTGCCGGTGCTCGCGGCCACGGCCACCGCCAACCAGCGCGTCGAGGCCGACGTCGCCGGCCAGATCGGCACCGCCACCCGCACCTTCCGCGGGTCGCTCGACCGCCCCTCGCTCCACCTGGCGGTGGCCGACGTGCCCACCGCCGCCGAGCAGCTCGCCTGGCTCGACGGCTGGACCGCCACCCACGAGGGCCCCGGCCTCGTCTACTGCCTCACCGTGTCCGAGGCCGAGCGCGTGGCCGGCCACCTGATCGACCGCGGCGTGGCCGCAGCGGCCTACACCGGCTCCACGCCGGCGCCCGAGCGGGAGCGCATCGAGGCCGGCCTCGACGACGGCAGCCTCTCGTGCGTCGTCGCCACCTCGGCGCTCGGCCTGGGCTACGACAACCCCCGCCTGGCCTACGTCGTCCACCTCGGCTCGCCGTCCTCGCCGATCGCCTACTACCAGCAGGTCGGCCGGGCCGGGCGGGGCCGGGTCGACGCCCGGGTGGTGCTCGTGCCCACCCGCACCGAGGGCGACATCTGGGCCTACTTCGCCTCGACGGCCATGCCGCCGCGCGAGACCGTGGAGGCCGTCCTCGAGGCGCTGCGCCGCTCCGGGCCGTGCACCGTGCCCGACCTCGAGTCGCTGGTCAACGTCCGCCGCGGCCGCCTCGAGGCGCTGCTGAAGGTGCTCGACGTCGAGGGCGCGGTCGGTCGGCAGGGCACGGCGTGGTCGGCCACCGGTTCGGCCTGGTCCTACGACGAGGAGCGCTACCGCCAGCTCGCCGAGGCGCGTGAGGCCGAGCAGGAGGCCATGCGGGCCTACCAGCGCACCACGGGCTGCCGCCTGCAGTTCCTGCGCGACGAGCTCGACGACCCGCAGGCCGAGCCGTGCGGCCGCTGCGACAACTGCACCGGCGAGCGCGTCGACCAGGCCGTCGACGCCGAGGCCGTGGCCCGCGCCCAGCGATCGCTGCGCCGCGCCGAGGTCCTGGTCGAGCCCCGCAAGCAGTGGCCCCGGGGCTTCGAGGGCCGCTCGGGCAACATCAAGCCCGACCTCCGGGCCGAGGAGGGCCGTGCCCTCGCCTTCGGCAACGACCCCGGGTGGTCCGAGGTCCTCGCGCCGCGCTTCGCCGGCTCCGACGGCCCGCCCGACGACGACCTCGTGCGCGGCGTGGCCGCCGCCCTCAAGGCGTGGCCCTGGGGCCGGCGCCCCACCTGGGTCACGTGGGTGCCGTCGCGCACCCGGCCGCTCCTGGTGGAGGGGCTGGCCGCCCGGCTCGCCGAGCTGGGGAAGATGGAGCTGGTCGAGGCCGTCCGCCGGGTGCGCCCCGACGCCCCGCCGCAGTCCGCCATGGAGAACTCGGCGACCCAGGCGGCCAACGTGCTCGACGCCTTCGAGTTCGGCCGGCCCGACGGCTCGCCGCTGCCGGACGGCCCCGGCCTCGTGCTCGACGACGCCCTCCGCTCGGGCTGGACCATGACCGTGGTGGCCGAGGGCCTGCGGTCGGCCGGCTCCGGTCTCGTGCTGCCCTTCGTCCTCTGGCGCCGCCCCTAGCGACCGGCCTCGTCCGGCGCCGACGCCGGCCCGACGAGCCGTTCGCGAACCCGATCGAGCTGGTCCGGGGTGCACCCACCGGCCAGCAGGTAGGCCGCCACGTCGAGCTCGTCGAGCAGCGCGGCGACGGTCGCCGCCGCGCTCGTGCCTGCGCCCGCCCACAGGGCACGCTCGGCCTCGGTGCCGTCGGGGCCGTCGGCGGGCCGGACGCCGAGCAGGCGTCGGTCGGTCTCGGCGAAGCCGGCGACGATGGCGCCGTGGTCGACGCCCGCCACGGCGAGGAGCAGGAGCACCAAGAGGCCGGTGCGCTCCCGCCCTCGCACGCAGTGGACCAGGACCCCGCCCGGTGCGGCGTCGGCCACGGCAGCCACCACGCCGGCGGTCCGCTCCGGCCACCGCTCGAGGAAGCGCCGGTAGTACCAGGCGGTGGCGAGCGAACCGTCCTCGGCCCAGCTGCGGAACTCGGGGTCGTCGAGGAGGCCGTCCTCCCACCCGGTCTCGACCACCGCCAGGTCGCCGGCGGCGGCGTACGGGGCGGCGGTCCGCTCGAAGTCGCTCCGCAGGTCGACGACCGTGCGCAGCCCGTGGGCCCGCAGGGCCCGCCAGCCGGCATCGTCGAGGTGGTGGACCGAC
>DATAGR010000060.1:0-2195 GCA_036263575.1 Aquihabitans sp.
CTCCTCGACGGCGACCCGCACCTCGGTCAGGTGGAGGCGCACCTCGCGCTGGCCGAGCAGCTCGGCGAGCGTGCCCGAGGCGGCCACCCGGCCGCGATCGAGGATGACCACCCGGTCGCACACCCGCTCCACCTCGCCGATCAGGTGGGAGTTGAGCAGGACGGCCACGCCCCGGGCCCGGAGGTCGAGCACGATGTCGCGCACGTCGACGCGGCCGACCGGGTCGAGCGCGCTGGTCGGCTCGTCGAGGACCACGAGCTGGGGTCGGGCCACGAGGGCGACGGCCAGGCCGAGGCGCTGCTGCATGCCCTTCGAGAAGCCGCCGACGCGATCGCTCGACCGCTCGGCCAGGCCGACGAGCGCCAGGACCTTGCGCCGCTCCGGCGCCGGGACGTCCAGACCCGAGAGGCGGACGTGGAGGTCGAGCACCTCGGTGGCGCGCAGCCACGGCTGGTAGCGGAAGAGCTCCGGCAGGTAGCCCACCCGCTGGCGCGTGGTGGGGTCCGTCGCCGGTCGCCCGAGCAGCATGGCCTCGCCGGCATCGGGGCGGACCAGGCCGAGGAGCATCTTGATCACCGTGGTCTTCCCGGCGCCGTTGGGGCCGAGCAGCCCGACGACGTCGCCGCGCCGCACCTCGAGCGACACGTCGGCGACGGCCTGCTGGCGGCCGTAGCGCTTGCGGAGGCTGGAGCACCAGATCGCGGGCCCGGGCGACGGCTCGGCGACCACCCCGCCCATGGGGACGTCGGTCGTCGCCGTCACCGGAGGCCCCGGGCGACGGTGAGCACCTCGTCGACGTCGAGGGCGCCGGCCACCACCGTCACCACGCCGTCGTCCACCCAGACGACGGTCGCGACGGTGCGGTCCCGGGCGGCGATCACGGTCGCCTCCCGGCCGCCGATGTCGGCCGACGAGGTGGTCACCTCGCCGGCGGGCACGGGCAGCGGGAGGGTGGCGGCACCGGCGCCCGAGGAGCGCAGCGCGGCCGCGACCTGCTCGGGCAGGCCCGGCAGCGCCAGCAGGTGGTCGCGCAGCGCCTCGTACGGCACCTCGGTGGACGATGCGAACACCCGGGGGGCGAGGGCTCGGGCCACGACGAGGGCGGGGGCGCCGGTCCCGCCCTCCCACGTCGCGACCACGCCGGGTCCGGCCACCAGCCGGAGCCGGCTGCCGTCGACGCCCGGCGGGGCCGGGACCGGGTCCTCGCCGAGCTCGGCCGCCCGACGGGCCGCCTGCTCGGCCGAGAACGTGAACGTGGCCTCCGCCTCGCCGCCGACCCGGTAGCTGGGGTCGCCCGTGACGCCACGCGGGAGCTCGGCGACCTCGGGGACGTCGAGGCCCGTCTCGGCCTCGGCCGACGCGGCGTCAGTGGCCCCGCGCACGTCCGGCTCGCCGGTGATCTCCACGTCCCCGTACGCCCGCAGGTCCGGCAGGGCGTTGAGGTCGCCGGCGGTGACGCTGACGGGCGCGACCCGCTCGGCCCGGAAGATCTCTAGCCAGCCCGTGGCGGCCGCGGTCCCGGCACCGGCCACCACCACGGCGACGGCGACGCCGACGGCCGCCGGGCGGCGTCGTGCCGACCGGCGCCGGCCGGCCCCCCTCGCTCGTGCCCGCACCGGCCTCGACGCCGGCGTGGCGGCCAGCGTCGCCGACAACCGCTGCCAGGCGGCCTCGACGTCGACGTCGTCCAGCTCGTGGGCCAGCGCGCCCCGCACGGCCTCGGCGTCGTCGCGCACCGCCGCGAGGTCGCGGGCGCACGCGATGCAGGTGGCGACGTGTGCGCCGTCGGCGTCGGCGACGCCGGACGGCTCGTCGAGGAGGCGCCGCAGCACCCCCTCGGTCGGGTGGGTCGTGGTCATGGCTCGTTCAGCTCCTTGCGCAGCGATGACTCGGCGCGTCGGACGGTGGTGCCGACGCTCCCGGGGGACAGGTCGAGGGCCGCCGCGACCTCGGCGTAGCTGAGGCCGCTGTGACGCAGCACCAGCGCGACGGCCTGCTTCTCGGGCAGGCGGGTGAGGGCCGTCCGCACGCGGCTGCGGTCCTCGAGGGCGACGATCGCGTCGGCCACGTCGGTCACCACGGGGCGATCGGCGGCCGCCACCCGCTCCTCCCGCGAGGTCCGGCGCCGCCCCGATCGAAGCACGTTCAACGCCGAGTGGGCGGCGGCGACCGACAGCCACCCCCTCGCCTCGGCG
>DATAGR010000061.1:0-4279 GCA_036263575.1 Aquihabitans sp.
CACGCGCGCCCGCACCGCTCTCCAGATCGAGGCCATCGTCTACCGCACCCCCCTGGGCGAGGAGACCGGCAGCTCGCTGCCGCTCGAGCGGGGCCAGATCCTCGCCCTCCTCGCCTCGCCGCTCTCCACGGCCGAGATCTCGGCCCGCCTCCACCTGCCCCTCGGCGTCACCCGGGTCGTCCTGGGCGACCTCATCGACGAGGGCTACGTGGCCGTGAACTCCCGGTCGGCCAACGGCCGGCCCGATCTCCGACTGCTCGAAAGGGTCCTCGATGGTCTCCAAGCCCTCTGACATGGTGACGGCCGATGCGGGCGACGCGCCCGCCGGGCCGGCGCCCATGCCGGTGAAGATCGTGGTCGCGGGCGGCTTCGCCGTCGGCAAGACCACGTTCGTGGGGTCGATCTCCGAGATCGAGCCCCTCACCACCGAAGCCGCCATGACCAAGGTGAGCGAGGGCATCGACGATGCCTCGAAGGTCAGCACCAAGAAGACCACCACCGTCGCCATGGACTTCGGCCGCATCACCCTCGGCAGCGACCTGATCCTCTACCTGTTCGGCACGCCCGGCCAGGACCGGTTCTGGTTCATGTGGGACGACCTGGTCCGTGGCGCCATCGGCGCGGTGGTGCTCATCGACACCCGCCGCCTCGAGGAGTGCTTCCCGGCGGTCGACTACTTCGAGGAGCACCGCATCCCGTTCGTCGTCGGCATGAACTGCTTCGACGGCGCCCGCACCCACTCGCCCGACGACGTGCGGGAGGCGCTGGCGGTCTCCCCGGACACGCCGGTCATCGAGCTCGACGCCCGCGATCGCGAGTCCACCAAGTCCACCCTGCTGGAGCTCGTGCAGCACGCCCTCGTACGGGCCACCGCCTGACGTCGCCGCCTGGCTAGGGTCCCGCCCCGTGTCCGGGACCAGCGGCGGTGATCGAGGGGCTCCCCTCCGCGTCGGGTTCCTCGGCGCGGGGCTGATCGCCAACTTCCACGCCCTCGGCCTGTTCGAGTCGGGCGAGGACCTGGCCTTCGCCGGCGTGCACGACCCCGACGAGGGCCGAGCCGCCGAGTTCGCCGCCGGCTGGGGCGCGACCGCGTGCGCCACCGAGGACGACGTGCTCGACGGCTGCGACGTCGCCTACGTCTGCACCTGGACGTCCGAGCACGAGCGGCTCGTGGCCGCGGCGTGCGACCGTGGGCTCCCGGTGTTCTGCGAGAAGCCGCTCGCCTTCGACGCGCCCCGGGCCCAGGCGATGGCCGACCGGGTGGCCGCCGCGGGCGTGGCGAACCAGGTGGGCCTGGTGCTCCGGCACTCGCCGGCGTTCGGCCTGCTGCGCCACCTGGTGCGCGAGCCGGAGGCCGGACGCGTCATGTCGGTCGTGTTCCGCGACGACCAGTACATCCCCGTCCAGGGCGCCTACGCGTCGGTGTGGCGGGGCGACAAGCTGCGGGCCGGCGCCGGCACGCTCCTGGAGCACTCGATCCACGACGTGGACGTCCTCGAGCACTGCATCGGGCCGGTCTCGTCGGTGTCGGCCCGGTCGTCGAACTTCCACGGCCTCGACGGCATCGAGGACGCCGTCGCCACCGTCGTCGCCTTCGCCGACGGCGCGGTGGGCGTGCACACCACGGTGTGGCACGACGTCCTCGAGCGCCCGAGCCTGCGCCGGATCGAGGTGCTCTGCGAGCGCCGGCACATCGTCGTCGAGGGCGACTGGGACGGGCCGGTGCGCTGGCTCACCTCGGGCGGGACCGAGCAGGTCGTCGAGGGCGCCGCCCTCGCCGCCGCGTGCCGCGAGCGGGGGATCGCCCACGGCAACCCCGACGGCGCCTTCGTGCGGGCGGTGCGGACGGGCGACGTCGCCTCGCCGTCGTTCGCCGATGCGGTGCGCGCCCACCAGGTCGTCGACGCGATCTACGCCTCGGCCGCCGAGGGCGGGGCACCACACGCCCCGTAGGGGCGAGGTCCTGCGCCGCCGAGGCGGCACCGGCGGCGGCGACCCTGGTCGGCGGGACCGGACCGTGGGAGGATGCGCCACCGGCGGACCGCTCCACCTCCTCCCCATGGCCCCCTCCTCCCTCACCATCGCCACCGATCCCGACCTCCCGGACGCGCTCCGGTTGGCGGGCGAGATCGACCTGGCGTCCTCGCACCTGCTCGTGTCGGCGATCGACGACGCGATCGAGGGCGGCGCGTCCCGCCTGGTGCTCGACTTCACCGGCGTGACGTTCGTGAACTCGACGGGCCTCGGCGTGATGGTCGCCGCCACCAAGCGCCTGCGGCAGGCCGGCGGAGACCTGGTGCTGCGGCACTTCCGCGGGATCCCGGCGTCGGCGCTGGCCACCACCGGCCTCGACCACTTCTTCACGATCGACAGCTGACCCCAGCGGGGGCCGGGCGGTCGGCGCAGGGATCAGGCGGGCTGCTCGCCCGACCGGCTGGGCGGGCGGTACTCGCGGAGCCGGGGGAGCGCCGGCGACGAGCCGCCGCGATCACGACGGGAGGCGCGGCCGGCCAGGGGCGTGGGCGCCGGGAGGCCGCCCGGTGTGGGCGGCGCCTCCCGGTCGGCCTCGCCGAACCGGTCGTCGAGCTGGGCGGCGCTGGCGTCGTCGGCGGCCCGCTCGAGCGGTGGAGCCGGCTCGAACAGGACGGGCTCCCCGCGGCGGGCGGCGGGCGGGAGGGCCGGGGCGGCCGGCGCGAGCTCGGCGGCGGCCGGCATCTCCCAGGGGTCCTTGCGCCGAGCTGCGGCGACGGCCGTCTCCGCCGGGCGCGTCGCCGAGGCGTCGATCTCGAACGGCTGGTGGCGGCGCTTGCGCAGCAGGGCCTCGAGGTCGTCGGCGCTGACGGGGCGCGACAGGACGTAGCCCTGGGCCAGGCGGCAGCCGAGGCGGCGGAGCCACGCCAGCTGCTCGGGCCGCTCGACGCCCTCGGCCACCGTGGTCATGCCGAGGGCGGCCGCCATGCCGACCACGTGCTCGACGATCGCCCGGTCCTCGGGGCTGGAGTCGACGCCGTCGATGAAGCTCTTGTCGATCTTGAGCATGTCGAGGCTGAAGCGGCGGACGTAGGAGAGCGACGAGTAGCCGGTGCCGAAGTCGTCGAGGGCCAGCTTCACCCCGAGGGCCTTCGCCTGGCGGAGGACCGCCCACGCCGACGACACGTCGTGCATGAGGGCGCCCTCGGTGATCTCCAGGTGGATCTGCCCGTGGCCCACGCCTGCTGCCTGCAGCGCCCCGGCCACAACCTCGCCGAAGCCGACCTGGGCGATCTGGCGGGCGGAGACGTTCACGGTCAGCGTGATCGGGGGGTGGTCCGGGAGCGCCTTGCGCAGCCGGGTCACCTCGCGGCACGCCTCCTGCAGCACCCACGTGCCCACCGGCACGATGAGGCCGGTCTCCTCGAGGATCGGGATGAACTCGCCGGGCGACATCGTGCCGCGCGACTGCGAGACCCAGCGGAGCAGCGCCTCGGCGCCGACGATCTGGCCGGTCGAGAGGTCGACCACCGGCTGGTAGTGGAGGCGGAACTCGCCGGCCTCGAGGGCGGCGCGGATCTGCTCCTCGGCGGTGGCCGGCGTGAGGGTGCCGGTCATGGAGCGGTCGAACGTGACGACCTGGCCCTGGCCCTGGGCCTTGGCCTGGTACATGGCGACGTCGGCGTCGCGCAGGACGTCCTCCGGCTTGATGCCGCGGTGCTCGGCGAGCGCGACGCCGATGCTCGCCGAGATCCGCATGGACTCCTCACCGAGGGTGAACGGCTGCTCGATGATGGCGATGGCCCGGTGGGCCACCTTCTCGGCGGCCGCCGCGCCGTTGAGGCCGGGGCACAGGAGGACGAACTCGTCGCCCCCGAAGCGGATCAGGCGATCGCGATCGCCCAGCATGGTCCGGAGGCGGTCGGCGACGGCTCGCATCAGGCGGTCGCCGACCTCGTGGCCGTGGGTGTCGTTGACGTACTTGAACCGGTCGAGGTCGACGAAGAGCACGGCCGCCTGGGCGTTGTGCTCCTGCGAGCGCTGGATGTCGGCGGCCAGCCAGTCGGCGAGGAGGCGGCGGTTGGGCAGACCGGTGAGGGCGTCGTGGAGGGAGAGGTGGACCAGCTCGCGCCGCATGGCGAGCACCTCGCGGTAGCGACGGCGGGCGAACACGGTCGCGGCGATGGGCACCGCCACCAGCAGGGCCACCGCGGCATCGAGCAGCGACGACGTCGAGTCGCTGGCCCGAGCGGCGAGGTGGTCGACCAGGCCCAGCTTCACCGCGAGGAGCACCAGGGCGATGCACGCC
>DATAGR010000062.1:0-3525 GCA_036263575.1 Aquihabitans sp.
CCCGCCACCCGCCGCCATGCTGGCCCGGATGGTCTCGATGAAGGGCCGGTAGCCGGCGGCACGCAGGCGCCACGGGACGAACGGCGGGAGCCCCCAGTCCTGCCCCTGCCGGTTGAACTCGTCGCCGGGCGCCCCCACCGACACGTCCAGGGCCAGCAGGTCCTGCCACGCCCAGGCGTCGAAGCCGCCGGGGTCGACGCCGATGGGCAGGTCCTGGACGACCGGGAGCTCGCGTCCGGCGGCGGCGAGCTGGCCCTCGAGCAGCCACTGGAGCCAGGCGTGGAAGCGGACCTCGTCGCCGAGGTCGTCCGCCGCCGCGGCCAGGCCCGGGCCGTCCGGGTGCCGGCAGTCGGCCGGCCAGTCCTGCCACCCGGCGCCCAGGCGCCCCGCCAGGGCCGTCCAGGTCGCGAACTGGCGGACGCCCTCCGGGGCGGTCCGGTACCAGGCGTCGAACCCGTCCTCGCCGTGGCGCCCGGCCCAGATCGCCCGCAGCGCCGGCTCCTTCAGCGCCCACACCGCGTCCCGGTCGATGGCCCGATCGGCGTTCAGGGCGCGGCCGGCGGCGGCGGCCCGCTCGACCCCGTCGTCGACCTGCTCTGCGCCGGGCACGTCCTCCACCCGCAGGTACAGCGGGTTCCGGTAGCGCCGGCTCGACGGGTAGTACGGGCTCGGCTGCTGGGCGCCGACCGGTGCCACCGCGCCGAGCGGGTTCACGAGCACGAACCCGGCCCCCTGGGTGCGCGACCAGCGGGCCAGGCGGGACAGGTCGCCGAGGTCGCCCATGCCCCAGCTCGCCTCGGACCGGGCGGCGTAGAGCTGCGCCGCCCAGCCCCACGCCCGCCAGCCGGCGGGCAGGTGGCAGCGCCCCGGGCTCACGATCACCGGGCGTTCGGCACCGTCGGGCGAGACGAGCAGGTGGTAGCCGAGCGGGAGGTCGCCCGGGAGCGGTCCGTCGACGGGGCGGGTGCCGCCGTCCTCGAGGTGCACGTCGCCGCGGCCGACGTCGGGCGTCTCGCCGGCGCGCACGACGACGGGCGCAGCGTGGTCGGTCGGCTCACCGATGATCCCGGCGAGGACCTCCACCGTCGCCTCGGGGACGTGCTGCTCCTGGCCGTTGGCGTCGACGTAGGAGCGGTCGATCCCGCGTGCGTCGGTCATCGTGGTCCTCCGGGACGGGTGGGTGCGTGGCGATCGCCGTGCGGTCGGCGCCATCGTGCGTCGACCGGCGGCCGCGCCGGGACCACGACCCGGCGACGGGCGCGGCGGCGCCCGGGGCGGGCGGCGTCAGCCCCCTTCCCCGTCGTCGGCCGTCGAAGCCCCGGCGGCGGTCCGGATGCGTCGCGGCGCCGGCGCCCTCGCCCCCTCGCGGCGCACGAACGCCGCCACGCCGGTCCCCACGACGACCGCGCCGAGGCAGGCCCAACTCATGATCTCCCACATCCCCCGAGCTCCCTCACGTCCTGTCGACCAGTGGCGCCGCCCGCCCCCGGCGCGTGCGCGCCGGCCCATGGGGGTGCCGGCTGCCCCACTCACCACCACCGCATCGGCGAAACGTGACGGCCGCGGCCGTGGGGCGGCTGCGGTTCCGTCGTCGCGGGTCGGGTAGTCCCCGGCACCGGACCGACGAGAGAGGCGCCACCATGACCGATCCCAGCCCGCCGCCCCAGCAGCAGGAGCACCCGGGGAGCACCGCCGAGATGGACCCGCAGCCCCAGGACGAGATGGCGTCGTACGAAGGTCGGGGGCTCCTGGACGGGAAGCGGGCGCTGGTGACCGGAGGCGACTCGGGCATCGGTCGGGCCGTCGCCGTCGCCTTCGCCAAGGAGGGGGCCGACGTCGCCATCGCCTACCTCGACGAGCACGACGACGCTCGGCGGACCGGGGAGCTCGTGGAGCAGGCGGGCCGCCGCAGCCTCCTCCTCCCCGGCGACCTGTCCGAGGAGGCGGCGTGCGACGACGCCGTCGCCCGCACGGTCTCGGAGCTCGGCGGCATCGACGTGCTGGTGAACAACATCGCCTACCAGGCCCCGGCCGACTCGCTCGAGGAGATCACCACCGAGCAGTGGGACCGGACGTTCCGCACCAACATCTACAGCTACTTCTGGTGCACCCGGCGGGCCCTCGCCGACCTGCCCGACGGCGGGGCGATCATCAACACCGCGTCGATCAACGGCCTGCGGGGCAACAAGTCGCTGATCGACTACTCCGCCACCAAGGGGGCCATCCTCGCCTTCACGTACTCGATGGCCCAGGCGCTCGTGGAGCGGAGGATCCGGGTGAACTGCGTGGCGCCCGGGCCGGTGTGGACGCCGCTCATCCCCGCCACCATGCCGCCGGAGAAGGTCGAGGACTTCGGCGAGCAGGTGCCGATGGAGCGGGCCGCCCAGCCCGACGAGATCGCCCCGTCGTTCGTCTTCTTCGCCTCGCCCCAGCTGTCGAGCTACTACACGGGCGAGGTCCTGGCGCCCATCGGCGGCGAGACGCTGCCGGGGTGAGCGCCGCCCGCTGGCAGGGCGGCGACCCGGCCGCGACGGCGCGGTCGGCGCTGGCGAACCTGCTCGGCCACGACGACCCGAGACCAGGGCAGGTCGAGGCCCTCTCCGCCGTCCTCGAGGGCCGCGACACCCTGGCGGTGATGCCGACCGGCGCGGGCAAGTCGGCGATCTACCAGGCCGCGGCCGCGCTGATCGACGGGCCCACGCTCGTGGTGTCGCCGCTCATCGCCCTCCAGCACGACCAGGTGCGGGCTGCGGAGGAGGCGGCCGTCGGCGGCTCGGCGGTCGCCAACTCGTCCCTGTCGCCCCGGCGGCTCGACGAGGCGCTCGAGGGCATGGCGGCCGGCACGGTCGAGTTCCTGTTCCTCGCCCCCGAGCAGCTGTCGCGCCCCGAGACCCTCGACCGGGTGCGGCGCTCGGGACCCAGCCTGTTCGTGGTCGACGAGGCCCACTGCGTCAGCTCGTGGGGCCACGACTTCCGCCCCGACTACCTGCGGCTGGGACCGCTGATCGATGCCCTCGACCACCCGCGCGTCCTCGCCCTGACCGCGACCGCCGCCGGCCCCGTGCGCGATGAGATCGTGGCGAGCCTCGGCATGGTCGACCCCGAGGTGGTGGTCACCGGCTTCGACCGGCCCGAGCTCCACCTCGCCGTGGAGCCCTTCGCCGACGAGGCCACCAAGGACGAGGCGCTCCTCGAGCGCACCCTGGCCGAGGAGGGCGCGGGCCTCGTGTACGTGGCCACCCGGCGGGCGGCCGAGGAGGTGGCGGCCGCCCTCGTCGAGCGGGGGTGCTCGGCGGCGCCGTACCACGCCGGCCTCGGCGCCTCCGCCCGACGCGAGGCTCAGGACCGGTTCCTCGACGGCGACCTGCAGGTGGTCGTGGCCACCACCGCCTTCGGCATGGGCATCGACAAGGCCGACATCCGCTTCGTGCACCACCACGCACCGGCCGAGTCCATCGACGCCTACTACCAGGAGATCGGGCGTGCGGGGCGTGACGGCCAGGACGCCCGAGCCGTGTTGTTCTG
>DATAGR010000063.1:0-1664 GCA_036263575.1 Aquihabitans sp.
CTGCAGGTCACCGACGCCGGCGTGCTCGCCGGGATCGGCGGCCTCGTCGGCGCCGCGATCAGCGCCGGCGGCGTCGGCGTCGTGGCCGTGCTGGTCCTGCGGGCCATGGGCGAGTGGAACACGATCCAGGAGACCGGCGACCCGACGGCGGCCCGTCGCGGTCGCTCGTGACCGCCCCCACCGGGCTGCCCGCACCCCCGGCCGAGCTCCTGGCCCTGGCCCGCCCGATCGCCGAGGAGGTCGCCGCCACCCTCGTGCGGGCCCTCGACGGCGCCGGGCCGGCCGTCACCTCCAAGTCCACCCCGACCGACCTGGTGACCGAGCTCGACACGTGGGCCGAGGCGCACATCGCCGAGCGGCTCCTCGACGCCCGGCCCGACGATGCCGTGCAGGGCGAGGAGGGCGCCGACCACGCCGGCACCAGCGGCATCACGTGGTCGGTCGACCCCATCGACGGCACCGTGAACTTCGTCCACGGCATCCCCGGGTTCTGCGTGTCGATCGCCGCCCAGGTCGACGGCGCCTCGGTGGCCGGCGTGGTGGCCTCGCCGCTGCACCGGGACGTCTTCATGGCCACCGTCGGCGGCGGGGCGGCACGCAACGACCACCCCATCCGCTGCGCCACGCCGGCGTCGCTCGCCGCCTCCCTCGTCGGCACCGGGTTCGGCTACGACCCCGAACGGCGGCGCCGCCAGGCCGAGGTCCTGACCCGGGTCATCCCCCGCATCGCCGACATCCGGCGCGGTGGCGCCGCCGCCGTCGACCTCTGCTCGGTGGCCTGCGGCCGCCTCGACGGCTACTGGGAGGTGGGCCTGAACCCGTGGGACCACGCCGCGGGCGGCTTGATCGCCACCGAGGCGGGCGCCCGGTGCGGCGGCCTCGACGGCGGCCCGGCGTCCGAGCGCTTCACGCTGGCGGCCCCGGTCGAGGTGTGGGACGACCTGGCCGCGCTCCTGGTGGAGGCCGGCGCCGACTCGGTCTGACGCGGCGCCCGACGTCGGGGCCCGGGGGCCACCGGATCGGCGGCCCGCTCCCCTACAGTCCCTCGGGTGGGAACCAGGATCCTGAGCGTTGAGGACGACGAGCGCATCCGCACCGCCGTGCGGCTGGCGCTCGAGGACGAGGGCTGGACGGTGGACGAGGCGGAGAACGGCGAGGAGGCCCTCGCCCGGTTCGCCCAGCGGCCCACCGACGTCGTCCTGATCGACATCATGCTCCCCGACATCGACGGCTTCGAGGTGTGCCGGGCCATCCGCCGCTCCTCCGACGTGCCGATCGTGATGGTCACCGCGCGCGACGACACCCACGACGTCGTCGCCGGGCTCGAGGCCGGCGCCGACGACTACCTCACCAAGCCGTTCGCGCCCAAGGAGCTCTCGGCGCGCATCCGGGCCCTGCTGCGGCGGGCACGGGCGTCCGACCCCGCCAGCCCGCACCTGCGCTTCGGTGACCTCGAGATCGTGCCCGACGAGGGCGTCGTGCGCCGTGACGGCCAGGAGGCCCACCTCACCAAGACGGAGTTCAAGCTCCTCGTGGAGCTGGCATCGAACCCCGGCAAGGTGTTCAGCCGGGAGACGCTGCTCGACAAGGTCTGGGGCTACGACTACTTCGCGGACGGGCGCCTCGTCGACGTCCACGTCCGGCGCCTCCGGACCAAGGTCGAG
>DATAGR010000064.1:0-3741 GCA_036263575.1 Aquihabitans sp.
TCGGCGAACATGGCCGCCAGCGCGGCGCCGGCCAACAGGCCGAGCACCGCCGAGGCGGGGTCACCGGCGGCGGCGCCCACCGCGATGGCCAGGCCCAGGAGGGCGACGACACCCGCAGCGACGTTCGCGGTCACGGCGAACCACCGCGGCGGGGCGATGTCCACGACGGGCTCGGTCGCCGGTGGGCGGACGGCTGAGCCGTCCGCAGCGCCGTCGCCACCCGTCCGCGCGTCCCGGCGGGCCCGCCGGTCGGCGTGCGTCGGCGCGTACCTCGGCTGCGGCTCGCCGGTCGGCTGCGGCGGCGGGGGCTCGGTCGGGGTCGGCGGGTCGGGCGTCATGGACGCCGCTCAGTCGGCCAGGGCGGGGAGGCCGTCGATGCTGGTGGCGTTCTTCTCGGCCCGGTACTCGGCCAGGCCGTCGGGGCCCTTCTTCTGGGACCAGTCGTCGAGGGTGTGCCGCGGCTCGACGAGCTCCATGCGGGGCACGACGTAGCCGCAGGAGCTGGTGACCCGCTCGACGTGGAGGCGGATCGCGCTGCGAGTGCCGACCTTGGGCTCGAACCGGGCGACCAGGCCGGCGAAGTCGGGGTGGTCGGGCAGCACGACCTCGCCCCGACCGTAGAGGCGCACGATGTTCGGCTTGTCGCCGAAGGAGCAGAACATGATCGTGAGCCGGCCGTTCTCTCGCACGTGGGCGATCGTCTCGGCGCCGCTGCCGGTGAGGTCGAGGTAGGCGACCGTGCTCGGGTCGATGACGCGGAAGGTGTCGTCGCCCTTGGGCGAGACGTTGACGTGGCCCTCGCCGCCGAGGGGCGCCGTCGCCACGAAGAACACCGGCTGGGCCGGCATCCACTCGGCGAGGTGGTCGGGGATGGCGTCGTAGCTGCGGCCCATCCCGGCAGTCTGCCGCGACCGGCGACGACCTCGGTCCGACCGACCCGGGTGCGGCGTCAGCCGGCGCCGACCGGCTCCACGGTGGTGACGTCGGCGGCGTCGGCGGCCTGGCGGGCGTGGTAGCTCGAGCGGGTCAGCGGCGACGACTCGACGTGACCGATGCCGAGCGCCTCGCCGACGCGCTTGAGCTCGGCGAACTCCTCGGGCGTCCACCAGCGGGCGACGGGGAGGTGGTGGGTGGTCGGGCGGAGGTACTGGCCGATGGTGACGATGTCGACCCCGATGCCGCGCAGGTCGGCGAGGGTGCCGACCAGCTCGTCGGAGGTCTCGCCCATGCCGACGATGAGGCTGGTCTTGGTGGTCAGTCCGGCCGCCTTGGCCCGGGCCAGCACGGCCAGCGAGCGGGCATAGGACGCCGAGGGGCGCACGGCTCGCTGGAGGCGGGGCACGGTCTCGACGTTGTGGTTCAGCACCTCGGGGCGGGCGTCGAAGATCGTCGCCAGCGAGGCGGGGTCGCCCTTGCAGTCGGAGATGAGCGTCTCGACCTGCACGCCGGGGGTGCGGCGCCGGATGGCGGCGATGGTGTCGGCGAACTGCGACGCGCCGCCGTCGGCGAGGTCGTCTCGGGCGACGGTGGTGAGGACCGCGTAGCGCAGCCCCATCCGCTCGACCGCCTCGGCCACCCGCTCCGGTTCACCGGGGTCCGGCGGTGCCGGGTGGCGGGTGTCGACCAGGCAGAAGCCGCAGGCCCGGGTGCAGCGCTCGCCGTTGATCATGAACGTCGCCGTCCCGTCGGACCAGCACTCGTAGATGTTCGGGCAGCCCGCCTCCTCGCACACCGTCACCAGCTGGAGGTCGCGCATCGTGCGCTTCAGCCGGAGGTAGTCGTCGCCGATCCGGGCCTTGGCCCGCATCCACTCGGGCTTTCGCTCCCCGATGGCGAGGCCCTGGGCCACGCCCGCCTCGGCCAGCCGCCCCAGCAGGCGCACCGACGTGCCCTCGCCGGCGGCCCGGCGGTCGATCGTCCCGGCGAGCCCGGCAGCAACCGCAGCCGGTGCGGGCGGGGCGGCCGACGGCGCGGTCGGGCCACCGGCCACCGGCTCGCGTCCGCGCGTCGGCCCAGCGGGCACCGAGCCGGCCCGCTGCCCCGGGCCCTCGCCACGGGAGAACGGGGCCAGGTCGCCGTCGCGGTGGCGCCACACGACGTCGTGGCGGTCGTGGCCGCCGGCGCCCCACCGGGCCACGGCCCGGGCGACGACCACGTCGACGACCTCGGCCATGGTCGCGTCGACGCCCTCCGCCCGCAGCGAGGTCACGGCCTTGTCGGGGATGCCGCACGGGACGATGTGGTCGAACATGGCGAGCTCGGGGTCGACGTTGAGCCCGAAGCCGTGGAACGTGCGGCCCCGGCTGAGCCGCACGCCGATGGCGCAGATCTTGCGGGGCCGGTCGGTGCCGACGCCGACCCACACGCCGGGGTAGCCGGGCAGGCGGTCGGCGGCGAGCCCGAGGTCGCCCAGCGAGTCGATGACGAGCTGCTCGACGGCGTGCACGTAGGCCACGGTGTCCGGCTTGGTGCCGCCGCCCTTCCCCGGGAGGTGCAGGATCGGGTAGCCGACGAGGTGGCCGGGCCCGTGGTAGGTGACGTCGCCCCCGCGGTCCGTCCGCACCAGCTCGGCGCCCACCGTGGCCGGGTCGACGAGGACGTGGTCCATCGTGGCGCGGAGGCCGAGCGTGTACACATGCGGGTGCTCCATGAGGAGCAGGTGGTCGTCGACCGCGTGGTCGAACAGCCCGTGCTGGAGCGCGTGGGCGTCCTGGTAGCGCACCCGGCCCAGCCACCGCACGTGGAGCGGGCGGGCACCAGGGGTTGCGTCGGCGGCCATGGGCTCAGTCTGCCGGAGCGGGTGCACCGCCCCACCGGCTGCGGCGGGCGGCCGGTGGGGCGGCGCCGCTACAGCTCCGTGGTCCAGTCCCGGGTCTCGAGGATCTCGCGGACCCGGGCGAGGAACTGGGCGGCGTAGGCGCCGTCAAAGGCGCGGTGGTCCCAGCCCAGCGTGAGGTTGCCGACCGAGTGGATGGCGATGCTCTCGCTGCCGTCGGGCGTCGTGACGACGACCGGCTTCCGCTTCACGCCGTCGGTGGCGAGGATCATCACCTGGGGCTGGTTGATGATCGGCAGCAGGAAGGCGTTGCCGGTGCTGCCGACGTTGGTGATCGTGACCGTGCCGCCGGTGATGTCGTCGGCGGTGAGCTTCTTGCCCTTGGCCCGGCTCGCCAGGTCGGCGATGTGGCGGGCGATGGCGCGCAGCCGCTGGTCCTGGGCGTCGTGCACGACCGGCACGATGAGCCCCTCGTGGTCGAGGTCGACGGCGATGCCGAGGTGCACGCTGCCGTGCACGACGAGCTTCGACGCCTCCTCGCCCATCGAGGCGTTGACCTGTGGGAACTCGGCGAGGGCGTCGACGAGGGCGCGGGACACGAACGGCAGGAACGTGAGCGACACGCCCTCGTCGGCCTTGAACTGGTCCTTCACCGACCGGCGCACCCGGTCGACCGCCTCGAAGTCGACCTCGGTGCTGACGTAGGCGTGGGCCGACGTCTCGAGGGAGCGGACCATGTGCTCGGCGGTGATCTTGCGGATCTTGTTGAGCGGGACCTCGTCGTCGGTGCCGACCGCCGCGCTGGCCGCCGCGGCCACCCGGGCCGGGGCGGGCGCCGGGCGCTCGGCGGCCGGGCCGGGCGCCGGCTTGGTCGCAGCGGGCGGGGCCGCCGCAGGGGCGGCCGGGGCGGCCGCCGAGGCCGGAGCCGCCGTGCCGCCCTGCGAGCGGAGGTGGGCCTCGACGTC
>DATAGR010000065.1:0-1888 GCA_036263575.1 Aquihabitans sp.
TCGGGCGGCCGATCTGCCCGCCGTGGGTCGTAGGGTCGGCGACATGAGCGGTTCGGTCGCGGACGGGTGGCGGGCGGAGGTGGCGGCCCGCCGGCTGTGGCGGGTGCTCGAGCCCGTCCACGCCGTCACGTACTTCTCGCCGGAGTGCGCCGAGCGCTATCGGGCGCTCGGGCTGAAGGGCTTCTGGATGGGCTACTTCGCGTCCCGGGCGGCGCCGTTCGGGCGGGCGACACCGGAGCTGGTGACGGCGACGTTCTTCAACTTCCGCCCGTCCATGGCGGCCCGTGCGCTGCCCGACGCGTGGGCGCTGGCGTCGCCCGAGGCGGTGCTCGACGCCCGGCGCGACGGTTCGGTGGCCACCCTGCGCACGGTGCTGGGCGGCCACGCCGAGGGGGCCGAGGTCGAGGAGGCGGCGTCGCTGGCCGAGCGCGCCGTCGACGCCTGCACGGCGGACGGGCGCCCGCTGTTCGCTGCGCTCACGTCGCTCGACCGACCCCGAGACCCGCTCGGACGCCTGTGGCACGCCGCCACCCTCCTGCGCGAGCACCGAGGCGACGGCCACGTGGTGGCGAACGTGGCCGACGGCCTCGACGGCTTGCAGGCCCACGTGACGTTCGCGGCGTCGGGCGCCGTCCCTCGAGAACGGCTGCAGCAGGCGCGGGGCTGGACAGACGAGGAGTGGGCCGCCGCCGAGGCGCTCCTCACCGACCGGGGCTGGCTGCGCCACGGCGAGCTGACCGTCGAGGGGCGGGCCGGCCGCCAGGCGATCGAGGACCGCACCGACGCGCTGGCCGCCGGCCCGTGGGCGGCGCTGGGCGAGGACGCGACCGAGCGCCTGCACGACCTGCTGGCCCCGCTGGCCCGCGCCATCGCCGAGGGCGACGCCATCCCCTTCCCCAACCCCATCGGCGTCCCCCGCCCCACCTGACCGGGGACGCGTGAGCGGTTGCCGTTCTTGGTGCGTCCGCGGTCGCATGACGACCGCATCTGTACCGAGAACGGTCGCGCGGTTCGACGATCGGAGCGGGCTCGCTTCTTGGTGCACCAGTGGTCGCATGACGACCAGATGCGTACCAAGAGCAGTCGGCGGGCCAGGGAAAGCGGCCGGCCGACCCGCGCTCGGGTCAGGCGGGGTCGAGCTTGCGGTCGATGCGGAAGTCGAGCCGGCGGTCCAGGTCGCCGAAGAAGTGGTCGGCGTGCTTGGTGGCGGCGTTGACCCCGTAGGCGTTGCCGCCGGCGCCGATCGCGGCGCCGAGGCCGAACGGCATGAGCTTGCCGAACGTCGCCAGTCCGCGGCGCGACCCGTAGCGGCGGGCGACCGTCGCCCCCAGCCGCTTGTTGATGGCCCGCAGCGTGGTGCCCGAGACGCTGCCGATCTGGCGGTGCCCCAGGTTGCGGCCGACCTCGCGCGCCGCCTTCTCCAGGCCGGCCGACGCCCCGCTGCCGAAGGCGAGGACGGCCAGGACCCACGCCCGACGCTCGTCGACCGTGGCGTCGTGGTGGCCGTGGATGACCGCCACCGTCATCACCAGGTCGGCCAGGCGCATCGTGTACCAACCGATGTCCGCCGCCGAGGTGGCCAGGGCGGTCCCGGTGCCGGCGCCGGGGAGGGCGGCGACCCCGCCGCTCGCCGCGCCGAGGGCGGTGAGCTCGCGCAGGAACGTCCACCGCACCTCCTCGATCCGCTCTGGGACGGGTCGCCCGGTGGTCTGGGCGGCCCGCTTCTGGGCGAGGTGCCAGCGCGAGTCGACCGCCCGCTCCACGCCTTCGAGCACCGCCCGACCGACGACCTTCTCCGGGAGCCGCAGCAGACGAAGGACCATCGGCCGAGCGTACGGTCGGCCCGTCCGATCAGCATCGCCCAGCCAGGTGAGACCGGCGGCGGAGG
>DATAGR010000066.1:0-6158 GCA_036263575.1 Aquihabitans sp.
CCCCCGGCGGGGCGGCCGGTGCGGTGGCCCCATCGGTGGGCGCGTCGTCGGTGGGCGCGCCTGCCACGGTGGCCGGACCGGCGGGGGGTCCGGCGGCGAGCGCCCGTTCCACGAGGGACTGGGTGAGGCGGGTGCTCGAGCGCAGGTCGGCGAGGTCGCGCTCCACGGCCCGGCGGGTCTCGGCGCCCATCGCCTCGGCGTGGAGCATGGCGTGCTCGATGCGCAGCCGCAGGGCCTCGCCGGTGGAGCCGGGCCCGCCCTCGGGCGCCAGCTCCTCGAGCAGCGACGCCACGGTGTCGCGCACGTCGCCGGCGATGCCGCCGAGCTGGACGGCGACCTCCTCGCGGTAGCGGTCGAAGTACGCCTCGAGGCGCTGGTTCGCGGCCACGGCCTGCTCGAGGGAGGCGGCCAGCTCGGCGTGCTTGGCGAAGAGGATCTCCATGTCGCGCCGGAGCAGGTCGAGGCGCGTCGTGACGGGCCCGAGGGCGACCCGCCCGGCCCGCTTGGCCAGCTCCCGTGCCTGGTTGGTGTCGGTCATCGTGCGGGGCTCCTTTGGCCGTGGAGCCGGCGGGCCCCGACGTCGGATGCGGTGGCGGCGGCGGCGAGGAACTGCTCGGCCACCCGGTCCCAGGCGAACTCGCGGCGCACGTAGCGGTGCCCGGCGGCGCCGAGGCGGGCCGCCAGCGCGGGGTCGCCCAGCACCGTGGCCAGGGCGGCCTCGAAGTCGAGGTGGTCGCCGTAGGCGATGCCGCCCCCGCTCCGGGCGACGTGCCCGGCCAGGACGCGGCTGCGGCGCTGCACCAGCGCCGGCCGATCGAGGAGCCAGCCCTCCATCAGGGCCAGCGAGAAGCTCTCCATGTACGACGGCTGGACCAGGACGGCGGCGCCGGCCACGAGGGCGTCCTTGGTGGCGTCGTCGACGAAGCCGGTGGAGACCACGCCCTCGACGGCGGTCGTGGGGTCGCCGCCGGGCCCGACCACGACCAGGCGGAACGACGGGTCGACGCCGATGCGGTACGCCGAGGCGAACCGCACGGCGTCGTCGCTGCCCTTGGCGGGATCGACCCGCCCGACCACGATGCCGTAGGCACCGGGCGCCACGCCGAGGGGGTCGAGGGCGGCGGCGATGGCGTCGTCGTCGGGCCGGTCGATCGGGTCGACCGGGCACGGGACCACCACCGCCCGCTCGCCGTGGCCGTAGGTGCCGTCGATCAGCTCGGCCTCCTCCGGGGCCAGGCACACGATCCGGTCGGCGTGCTGGAAGACCTGGCCGACGCGCCCCACGTGGAACGCGCCCTCGGGGTGCGCCGTGGGCACCACCATCGTGGGGCCGAAGGCGGCGGCGTGGCGCGTGAGCCGCAGCGTGTGGGCGTAGTGGTAGCCGATGAACGTGGTGACGTCGACGGCCGCCGCCACCTCGGCGAGCAGCGGCTCGACGCCGGCCAGGTCGGGCCCCATCGTCTGGGCCCAGCGCTCCTGGGCCCACGGCCAGAGGGGCACGTCGTGGACGTCGACGGCCCGCAGGTGCAGCGGGATGAAGCGGTCGTTGTCCCGCGGCGCCACCACCGGCACCCGGTGCACGGTCACGCCCTCGTCGACGGTGGTCCCCGGCTCGTAGACGTCCGCCCAGTCGGCGTAGCTCGTGGCGCAGCTGGTCACGACGGTGACGTCGTGGCCCTCGGCGGCGAGGCCGGTGGCCATGGCCCGGCCGTACTTCTCGGCCCCGCCGACGAAGTCCGAGCCGTAGCGCTGGACGACGAACGCCAGCTTCACCGGACGCCTCCGAGCGCGGCGGGCCGTGGCGAGCCGTCCGGCAGCAGGCGGTACCGCTCCAGGGCGTCGGGGCGCGTGGAGAGCACGGCCCGGGCCAGCTCGGGGAGGCTGGTGGCCGCCGAGAGGCGCTTGGCCCGGCTGACGCCCCGGCCGATCAGGATCCGGCGGAGGTGCTCGTCGGTGGTGGCCCGGTGCAGGAGCGCCGCCACCAGCGCGGGGTCGTCCGGGTCGTCGACGAGGAGCCCGGCGTCGGCGACCGTGGACGGGATGGCCGCCCGGGCCGACGCCACGACCGGGACGCCGATCGCCATGGCCTCGACCGCCGGCACGCAGAACCCCTCGTGCTCGCTGAGGGTCAGGAAGACCTCGGCGCGCAGGTAGAGCGCGCTCAGCTCGGCGTCGGTGACCCGGCCCAGGAACTGCGGCTCGCGCAGGCCGAGGGTCCGGGCCATGACGCGCAGGGCCGTCGAGTACTTCTCGAAGCGATCGACGCCCACCAGCGCCAGGCGGGCGCCGGGGAGGTGCTCCTGCTGGAGCACGGCCAGGGCGGCCAGCACGCGCTCGATGCGCTTGTGGGGGAGGAGCTGGGCGACGCACAGCACGAGGGGGTCGGCCGACCAGCTCGAGATGCGGCCGAGCATGGCCGGGTCGGGGACGATGCGGTTCAGGCGGTCGACGTCGGGCGTGGGCGGCACCACGACCACCCGCTCGTAGCCGATCGCCCGCAGCTCCTCGGCGTTGTACTCGGAGACGGCGATGGCGAGCTCGACGCGAGGTCGGATCTGCTCGAGCTCCCAGCGACCGCGCACGAGGTCGCCGGCGACCTCGGGGTTGAACTCGACGTAGTGCTCCGGCGGCGAGAAGTTGTGGTACACGAGGATCAGGCGGGGCTCGGCGCGCAGCGCCTGGTACACCGGCCACGACCCCATCGAGGCGTGGAAGACGAGCGGGCGGTCGGCGTTGGGGCGGGTGGCCAGTTCGGCGAGCGGCCGCACGGGCGTGCGCACCCCGGCCTCCAGGTGCTGCGAGTAGATCTCGCTCGGTCCGAGCCGGGCCAGCTCCTGCTGGAGCAGGAGGACCGACCCCGTGATGGCGTCGCCCGGGGCGGCGCCGACCAGCAGCTGGTCGAACATCAGCGCGGGTCGGGGGGCGGGCCGCCTCGGAGCTGCTCGACCTCGCGCTCGAGCTCGGCGACGCGGTGCTCGAGCCCCCGCAGGCGGTCGAGGTGCGTGCGGGCCAGGAACACCTGGAGCCGGTTCTGGCGGTGGATCAGCGTCTCGACGAGGTACGCGACGCGTCGCGAGAACCCCTCGACCTGGCGCCGCACGAGCGCGCCGACGAGCCGGGACCAGACGTGCACGATCGGGCGGGTGAGGCGACCCGTGAGGCCGCCTCCCGGCGGGCGCCAGGTCTCGAGCACGGCCAGGCCGGCGAGGTCGCCGGGGTCGAGGGCGGCCTCCTCCACCAGGCCGGCGTCGACCGCTTCGATGACGGCGCTGAACTGGCGGTCGAGCTCGCCGGCGGGGAGGTGGGGCAGCTCGCCGGCCCGTCGCCGGGCGGCGAGGTCGTGGCGCACCTGCTCGACCACCTGGTCGACCGGCACGTGCGCCGGCGCCGTGCCCGGCGCGGAGGTGGCGTCGATGTCGTCCATGGTGCCCAGCTTGGCCTAGCGGCCCGACCCGGCGGACCACCGGCCCCGCAGGTCCATGAGGCCCTCGGGCGCCTGGCGGCCGCCGGCGCGCACGGTGAGGTGGTACTCCCGCTCGCGCCGGTCGAAGTTGTGCTGCTCGTAGCGGTCGTCGATCGCCACCGTGAGCTCGTAGTCGCCTGGGGTGAGCGGCAGCTCGTCGAACGAGAGGTCGATGTGGCCGTCGCCGTCCAACGTCCCGGTGTCGACGCCGTCGATCTTGGTGTTGGTCCCGGTCACGTGGACCTGGGTGGAGGAGTAGAGGGCCACGCCGACCACCGGCTGCGGGACGGGGCGCACCGCCCGGTACCAGATGCGCACGGTGAGGGGCTCCCGGTGGACGGCGAAGCTGGTCGGCGTGCCGTCGCTCCCGAGCAGCTCGACCCGATCGATCCGCACGTCCTCGAGCTGGGCCGCGGCCACCCCGCTGGTGAGGGGCGTGGCCGACGTCGCGGCCTCGGCGGCGGCCGCCGCCTCGGCCGCCTCGCGCTCGGCCCGCTCGGCCGCGTTGACGCGCTCCATGTAGGCGGCGGCCACCTCCGGCCCGGTGCCGGTCATCTGCAGGACGCCGTGGTCGAGCCAGGCGGCGCCGTCGCACATGGTCTCCACGGTGCCGATGCCATGGGTGACCACCACGATGGTGACGCCGCGCTTGCGCAGGCCGTAGAGGTGGTCGAAGCACTTGCGCTGGAACTCGGCGTCGCCGACCGCGATGACCTCGTCGATGATGAGGATCTCGGGGTCGACGTGCACGGCCACCGAGAACCCGAGGCGCACGAACATGCCGCTGGAGTAGATCTTCACCGGCGAGTCGATGAACTCCTCGACGCCGGCGAAGGCGACGATGTCGTCGTAGACGCGGTCGATCTGCTTGCGCCCCATGCCGAGGATCGTGGCGTTCATGTACACGTTCTCCCGGCCGGTGAGGTCGGGGTGGAACCCGGCGCCGAGCTCCAGGAGCGTGGAGATGCGCCCGTCGACGCGCACCGACCCGCTGGTGGGTCGGTAGATGCTCGCGATGCAGCGCAGCAGCGTGGACTTCCCGGAGCCGTTGTGGCCCACGAGGGCGTACATGGCGCCCTCGGGGATCTCGAGCGAGACGTCGGTGAGGGCCTTGAACCGGTCGGTCCCGGCGTTGCGGTCGCGCCGGGTGATGAGCTCCTTGAGGGAGTGGGCGCGATCCTTCTGGAGGCGGAACTCCTTGGAGACGTGGTCGACCTCGATGGCGTTGGCCACTACAGCTCCTCGATGACGCGCGGGGCGAGGCGGCTGAAGAGCGTCCAACCGATCAGGAGGCTGGCTGCGGCCGACACCACCATCACCAGCCAGTTCGTGGCCGTCGGGGTGTCGAGGCTGTAGACGGCCTGGCGCATGGCGTAGGCGAACGCCGTCATGGGGTTGGCGTCGATGAAGGTGCGCGCCACGCCCTCCACCTGGTCGATGTTGTAGACGATCGGCGTGGCGTAGAACCACACCTGCAGCAGGATCCCCATGAGGTAGGCGACGTCGCGGTAGCGAATGTTGAGCACCGCCAGCACGAGGCCGAGGCCGAAGGCGAAGCACGACAGCAGGGCGAAGATCGGCAGGATCAGGATCGCGGTCCACGACACGTTGGTGATGAGGACCATGAAGAACATGAGGATGGCGGCCTCGAGCAGCGCCTGCAGCAGGACGGTGGCCAGCCCGGCCACCATCGGGCACTCCGGCGGGAAGTAGGTCCGGGTGAGCAGCTGGCCGGCGCCGCGGAACGCATCGATCGAGGTGTTGATGGTGCCCGAGAAGAGGTTCCAGACCACCAGGGCGCAGAACAGGTAGAGGGCGAAGATGCCGGCCGGGTGGTCGCCGTCACCGGTGCCGGGAGCCGTGCCCTCGAGGAACACGCCGAAGACCAGCGTGTAGATCCCCAGCGTGGCGGCGGGGTTGAGGAGCGACCACAGCCAACCCAGCAGGCTCCGCTTGTACCTGGCCTTGAGGTCGCGCTGGGCGAGGTTCGCGATCAGCGTGCGGTAGGACCAGACCTGTGCTGGGGTGGACAAGTGGGGGCTTCCTGGCGGGGACGGTGCAGCGGACGACGGTAGCAGCAGGCCCCGGCGATCCCGGGGCGCCGGGCCGCCTCAGCCGGCGTCCACCGGGAGCACGTGCAGGGCGAACGGGGTGGGCAGCTGGAGGGTGTCCTCCGGCTTCGCGTAGGCCGACGGCGCCCGGTCGAGGGTGACCTCGGCCTGGCGCGTCGGCTCGACCGCCACGGTGGAGGTGGGCTCGGGGCCGCCGGGCTGCCGGTAGCCGGCGAGGTGGTCGAGGTCGGCGGCCACCAGGTGCAGCCGGTAGCCGTTGGCCCGGACCCGGGCGGCGACGTCGGGGAGGTCCTCGATCGAGACCGATCCCTGGCCGGCGGCGGGCACGCCGCACCAGCTCCGCAACGTCTGCGGCAGGGTGAGGCTGGCGGCACCGCCGACGACGATCACCGCGCCGTCGGCCGGCACCGCGTCGCAGGCTTGCAGGAGCGGCCGCAGGAACGACCCCTGGACGCGTTGCCAGCGCACCGGCCACGTGGTGGCGACGGGAGGTACCAGGAGCGCGGCGACGGCCACGACCGCCACGGCCGCCGCGAGGGGCGGTCGGGCGCGGGCCACGCGTTGGGCGGCGCACGTCGAGGCGACCATGGCGATGCCGACGGTGGCCCAGACGGCGAGCGACG
>DATAGR010000067.1:0-1506 GCA_036263575.1 Aquihabitans sp.
CGCGCCGGGCACCACGGCGGCGACGCCCCTCGCGCCGGCCGGACCGATCGCCGGTGGCTCGTGGTCGGCCTGCTCGTCGGCCTGCCGATCGTCATCCTGGTCATCGCCCTCGCCCAGCGCACGTGGTACCCCACCGGCGACCTGGCCCAGGCCGAGCTGCGCATGAGGTCCCTGCCTGATCGCCCGCCGCTGCTCGGTGCCGCGGGCCGGATCGTCGACGAGCAGGGCCGCCAGGGCAACCACCCCGGTCCCCTGATGTTCTGGGCGACGTGGCCGCTCTACGCGCTGCTCGGACGCTCCGCCTGGGCGTTCGAGGCGGCCACCGCGCTCGTGAACCTCGCCTGGCTGAGCGCGTCGGTGTGGCTGGTGGCCCGTCGGGCCGGCACGGCGGTGAGCGCCTGGTACGGCGTCACCGCGCTGGTGCTGATCGGCGGGTACGGGCTCAACGCGCTCTCGCAGCCGTGGAACCCGTGGGTGGCGCTGCTCCCCTTCACCGTCCTGGTGCTGGCCACGTGGTCGGCGCTGGCCGGTGACCGCTGGATGGCGGTGCTGGCGGTGGCGGCGGGCTCCTACGCCATCCAGGGCCACGTCGGGTACGCCCCGGTCGTCCTCCCCCTGGTCGCCCTCGCCCTGGCGGCGCCGGCCTGGGCGTGGTGGCGGGGGCGCCGCGGCGGCCGCGAGCGCGAGGCCCCACCTGAGCACGCCGGGGCGAGGGGCGCCGGCGTGACCTCGGGACCCCGGCGCTGGCTCGTGCCCACGCTGGTCGCGATCGGCGTCGGCCTCCTGGCGTGGTCGGGGCCCGTGGTCGACCTCTTCCGCAACGAGCCGTCGAACGTCGCCAAGCTGCTGGACAACTTCGGCTCGCCTTCGGAGACCCCCATCGGGCTGAGCCGCGGCGTCGAGGCGGTCCTGCAGTCGGCAGCGCCGTTCGGGGCCTGGATGCGCGGCGGCGGGGAGGTCACCGGCTCGATCGTGCCGGGGCTCCTGCTCCTGCTGGCGTGGGCGGCGAGCGCCGTCCTGGTGGCACGTCGCGAGGGTGCCGGCGACCTCACCCGGCTGAACCTGGTGCTGGCGGTGGCCACCGCCTTCGGCGTCGTGGCCGTCTCGCGCATCTTCGGCGCCCTCTACCTGTACGTGTTCCGCTGGATCGCCGCCATCGTGGCCCTCCAGGTCTTCGCGCTCGGGTGGGCGCTGGCGCGCCTGCTCCCCCGGCCGAGTCCGACGACGGCCCGCCGCGCCGGTGCCCTGGCCCTCGTGGCCCTGGTCGGCCTCAGCGCCTTCACCGCCCAGCGGATCGTGCGCCAGCAGATCCCGTACGACCAGTCGTGGCGGATGGAGCGCGTGCTGGCCCCCCGGGTGGCGGATCAGCTGGACCCCGACCGCAGCTACCTGGTGACCTGGGACGACCCCGCCTACCTGGGTGGCCTCGGCTTCGGGCTGGTCCTCGAGCTCGAGCGTCGGGGCTTCACGGTGGGCGCCGAGCCCCGGTTCTCGGCCGCGGTCGAG
>DATAGR010000068.1:0-8201 GCA_036263575.1 Aquihabitans sp.
CAGGTCGTCGACGTGCGCGAGGAGGTCCTCGTCGGCTGAGGGTCGTCGCCATCGATCGCTCCACCACGAGGTCCCGTCCGAGCGGCGGGACCTCGTGCGCGGCCCCGCTCGTGCACGACGTGCACCTCAGTTGTAGGCGCGCTTCGCAGCGGGGCCCGGCCTTCGACGGCTACCAAGCGAGGTGCCCGCGGATCGCCGTCGTCCGCCTTCGTCGCACCGGTCCGGCGAACGTGGCAGGACACCGGCGCCCATGACGCATGGAGTGGAGCATCCGAGCCGGACGACACCTCGGTCCGCTGCGTCAGATGTCCTCGGGTAGGAGCGCTTCGAGCAGCTCGTCGAGCGGTCCCGTGTAGCGGCTCCACCCGTAGAGGTCTCCGATCCGACGCTTGACCGCCTCGCGATCCACATGGGCGCCGTCCGACACGATCGTGCGTGCCAGCAACGCAAGTTCGGCGGCGGGCACGTCCCAGGTGTCGCGGGGCGGAAGGACCCGGATCCTCGTCGGCTGGCCGGGGACGCTCAGCGTTCGTCGGTCGGCGTCACCGAGGGCGTCGGGATCCGACACGACGAGCCGTCCGCCTTCGACCGCAGCGGCGAGTCCGCGCTCGATCGCGTCCCGCATGGCTCCGCCGGCTCGGCTGGCCCCCGACGCCACGCGCAGCAGGTAGGTGACCCGCCGGACCAGCACGGGTCCTTCGGCGTCGACGATCTCCGCGATCAGCTCGCCGAGGTGACTGGCGTCGAGCGACGTCAATGACTCGACTGGGTGCTCCTGCCACGGCTCCCACGCCTCCAGCCGGACTTCGCCGGCGCTGCCGGCGGTCGAGATCTCGGCCGCGACTCCGCTGGTGTCCGGGGCACCTGCCGACGGCGGTGTGCTGACGCGGGCTGCGCTGACCGCGATGTCGCCGGGGAGGTTCGACTCGAGGAGCTCGTCGAGCGGTGCGGTGTAGCGCTTCCAGCCGTAGAGGGACGCGACCCGGCGCTTGAGCGCTTCTCGATCGGGGGGCCGTTCTACGGCGACGATGGTCCTCGCGAGCGCCTCCATCTCGTCGGGCGGGACGTCCCATGCATCGCGCGGTCCGAGCGTGCGCACGGTCACGACCTGTCCCGGGGCCCTGAGGGTCCGACGCCGGCTCTCGCCCGAGGCGTCCGGTGCCGACGCGACCACGGTCCCGCTTGCGACCGCCGCGGCGAGCCCACGGTCCAGGGCGTTGCGTATGGCGGCACCCGCTCTGCTCGCACCGGACGCCTCACGCAACAGGAACGCCACCCTGCCGAAGAGGACCGGACCTTCGCAGGCGACGACCTCGGCGATGAGCCCACCGATCTCCGACGCGCTGAGCGAGGTGAGCGAAGCGACCGGCTTCGGCTCCCACGGCTCCCACTCGGAGAGACGCAGTTCCCCGACGTCCGATGCGATCACGGGCCCGCTCTCGGCGAGCTCGACGGCCTCACGCAGATCGGCAACGTCCGCATCGTCGCTCGACTCCGTTGCCGCTCGTTCGAGGAGGGGGATCGCCTCTGGAGCGCGGCCGGCTGCGACGAGCGCGTTCGCGAGGACGCGACGGGCGCGTGCGTCGGTCAGGCGATCGCCGGGATCGACGGATCGAAGGGCGGTACGAGCCAGCTCGATGGCCCGCTCGGCGTGCAACGTGTCGAGCTCCAGGTCGGCGAGCTCGAGCGCTGCGTCGACCAGGGCGGCGAGGTCTCGTTCAGCCTCGTCTCCGAGCCGCTCGTTGAGTTCGAGGAACTGGTTGAGGACATCGCGCCTGATCTCAGACGACGCAGACATCCAGGCGTCACCCTGCCGGAGCTGCAGCAGGTGCGAGGTCGCCGCTTGGTAAGCGCTGCGCTGTTCGTCGTCGGACAGGATCTGCTGCACGTTGTCGAACGCCACGCGGTGCCTCGCCAGCTCAGCGAAGTCTTCGAACGGGCCAGGACCGGAGCGGATCCAGCTGTCCAGCTCGCAGATGCGCCGGTAGGCGGACGTGATCTCTGCGTACTGACCGATGCTCGTGGCGAACCGGTCGAGCCAGTCGGGGGTGAACCGGGGGCCTTGGAGCGAGAGGGCCGCCAGGACCCTGCGGTCGGCCTCCGGTAGCTGCCGCCAGAGCTCCTGGTACAGCGCTTCGACGTCCCTCGGCAGCCCCGCGAGGCTGGCTGGGTCGAGGTCGATCCGACCGTCCTCCTCGATGTCGCGGCGGACACGGTCGAGGTCGAGGATGAGGTTCAGCGTGAGTGGGTTCCCGGAGGCGAGCTGCACGACCGACCGGGCTGTCTCGGTCGTGGTGTGCGGCGCCGCTTCGAGGACGATCGCGACGAGGTCGTCGCCCGACAGCGGGTCGAGCGGGATCCGTGCGAGGCGGTCGGGGTGCGCCCTCTCGAACGTGGCCAGCCAGGATGCGAAGGTGTCGGTGCCGGCAGCCTCGACCAGCGCCTCTGGCCAGACGCAGCACACGACGAGCAGGCGCGAGCCGACGAGCTCGCCGGCGTGTCGGAGGAGGCTGACGAGCGCAGGATCCGCCCACTGCGCGTCGTCCACCACGAGCACGATCGGCACGATGGAGCTGAGCGCCCGGACGCTCGTGGCCAGCTCCGTCGCCAGCTCTCGAGCTCGTTCGTCGGGGTCGACGATCCGGTCGGTCTGGAGATCCTTGCTCTTCGCCCGCCGGTCTCGACGCCGGCGCCACAGCGTCCACCCCTTCTGCGCGGCGTCGATCGCTGCGCCCGGGTTGACCACGCCGAGCAGATCGAACAGGGCATCGACGGCGAGGGTCACGTCCTCCCGGCGCTCCGCTCGGCCGACGACCTCGGACTGGATCGCCGCTGCGTGTGCTTCGAGCTGCGGGGCTGCGGTCTGGAGCGACTGCATCGGGCTCCCCACGTGGGAGACATGGCAGTCGATCGCCCACCACAGCCACGGCAGCGCCGCTCCGCCTGGCGCCACGAACGGCTTTGGGGCGACGCGCTTCCGAGCGGTCAGGAGGTGCTCGTCGTCGTCGACCACGACCGCCGGCCAGTACGGCACGGCAGGCTGCCGCTCGCGAGCCAGGGCTGCGTAGAACTCCTGGACGATCCGTGTCTTGCCCATCCCGAGCGGCGCCTGGAGGGTCACCACGACCGGGCCTTCGCCGGCGCTCATGGCGTCGAATCGGCGGACCAGGAAATCGGCGGCGCTCGTGCGATGTGTTCCGACGAACCTCGGCATCCAGCCATTCTTCCCGGACACCAGCGACGGTGCGGACGGCGGCAGTGCCGGGCTCCGGGGATTGAGGTGGAGTCGGCGGGGCGCAGCCGAAGGACTTCGTGGTCACCGAGCGAGCCCGGTCGCCTGCGCCTGCGCTCGCGCCTTGCGGGCGTGGCGCCGGTGGTCGTGCGCGCTGGGGCGTTCGCAGCCGGATGTGTGCTGGAAGGCTGCGCGCCGTGCCCGGACCGCGAGATCCGCGCCATCCGCCACGACGCCTGCGCTCGCCGTCGCGCGCTCGAGGGCGGCGGCCTGTGGGTCTGGGTTGGGTTCGCTCGCTGACGCGCCCGGCGGGTCGGCTCAGAGCAGCTCGAAGGGGTCGAGGTCGCGGATGGCGGCCGCGGAGCGGGTCGCCATTGCGAGGAACATGCGATCGGCGGCGTCGCTGCGCACGGCGGTGGCGTACATGCAGCCGAGGACGGTGATCATCGGGCCCTGCAGCTGGCCGAGGCGGTAGTCGAGCCAGCACCGGTCGGCGTCGTAGCCCTCCACGCCCTGCGCCATCAGCTCGTCGTGGTACTCGGCGACGAGCCGCTCCTCGTGCCGCCGGCGGTCCTCGACCAGGAGGCTGTTGCCGAGGAAGTATGCGACGTCGCGCAGCGGCGGGCCGACCGCCACCGTCTGCCAGTCGAGGGCGCAGACGCCCGGGCCCTCGGCGGGGAACATGAGGTTGTCGAGGCGGTAGTCGCCGTGGACGAGACCGAACGGCTCCGGCCGGGCGAGCTGCCAGGCGCTGGTGACGGCCGCAGCGTCCCGAAGGGTCGCCTGGTCCTGCGTGTCGAGGTCGCCGGCGTAGCGGGCGACGAAGTCCTCGGTGGCGCCGACGAGCACCTCGCCCAGGAACGCCGCCGTATCCGCACCGATCGGCGCGAGGAAGTCGTGGTCCAGCAGCGTCGGGTCGTCCCAGCGGGGCGCGTGCAGGCCGGCCACGTTGCGCAGGGCGTCGGACGCCTGGTCGACCGAGCAGCCCTCGTGCTGCACCCCGGGTCGAGACGAGCGGAGGTCCTCGAGGAGCAAGGTGAACGACGCGCCCTCGTCGGCGATGGCGGCGTGCCACAGGTGCGGCCGCCGGATACGGACCGTGTCCGCAACCTCCCGGTAGAAGCCGACCTCCTTCACGTAGGCCGAGGCCACGCGCTGGCGAGCCTCGAGATCGCCGGCGGCCAGCTTGGCGACGAGCGTGGCCGGCCCGTCGTCGGACCCCTCGCCGTAGGTGAGGTGCAGCCGGTGGCTCGCCCCCATCTGCCCCGTCCCCACCTGCTCCGAGCAGACGCCGACCACGTTCACCTGCAGCCCCGTCGCCCGCAGCGCGTCGGTGACCCACTCGGCCGTCAGCTCCTCCGCCGACGTCACGACCCCGCTCACGACGGCTTGTCCGCACTCCCGCTCACGACCATGCGGCCGAACCTAGACAGCAGGGGCATCGGCTGCAGCGGGACACCCGGCCTCCTCATGGACACGACGTGGGGAGCCCGGCGGACGGTGATCGGTTGCCGGTGGGGCAGCCGGCTGCGAAGCTCCGCCGGTGGTGGACCAGGAGGGGGTGAGCCGGCGAGCCCGGGCGCTGGCCGGCGCGTTGGAGCCGGTGGCCGGGCAGGTCTACTTCTCGCGCGAGTGCCACGAGGCCTACGCCGCCCTCGGGTTCTCCCCGAGCCCGACCGCAGCGCCGGCGCCGGCGGTGGCGATGCCCGACGGGACGGCCTACTTCTCCAGCCGGGGCTCGATCCTCGGCGACGTGCCGGGTGAGGTGGTGGCCGCGGCGTTCGGCGTCTTCAACCCGGCGATCGTGGTGCCGCTGGTGGCCCGAGGCAGGGAGATCGCCACCGCCGATTCGCTGGCGACGGCCCGCACGGGCGGTGCCACCGCGCAGCTGGTGCGCATCCTCGGCGAGGAGCCCGAGGGTGTGGCCCGAGCCACCGAGCTCCTCGCCCGCGCCAACGCGCCGCTGCGACCCGAGGGCAAGCCGCTGTTCGCCGGCCTGGTGGCCGCCGGGCTGCCCGGCGACCCCGTGGGCGACGCCTGGCGCCTCGCCGATCGCCTGCGCGAGTACCGAGGCGACGCCCACATCGCCGCTTGGACCGCGGCCGAGCTCGACGGCGCCGAGATCGGCCTGCTGACCGAGCTCTACTGGGGCCTGTCGATGCGGACCTACATCAGGACTCGAGCGTGGAGCGCCGAGGAACTCGACGCGGCCGAGGCTCGTCTCGAGGCCCGTGGCCTCGTCGCGTCAGGCGAGTTCACCTCCGCCGGCCGTGCGCTTCGTGAGCACGTGGAGGTGGTCACCGACCGGCAGTGCCGCCCGATGGTCGACGCGCTGGGCGACGACCTCGACCAACTCGTCGCGATCCTCCGGTCGTGGGGCGCCGCGATCCTCGCCGCAGGCGGCTACCCCGGAGCAGGCCCCCACGACCTCGCCATCCGCGCCGGCGGCGGCTGAGCGAGCCGACCCGGTGGCAGGCCTTGCGGAGCCGGCCCCGTCGCTCCGGACCTCGCTTCGAGCTGTGGCGCCGCAATGCTCCCTCGGCGCTCGGGGTTCCGGACGTCCTTCTCTGACGCCACGGATGCTCTGTTGAGGCCCGTGCTCAGCGCTCCGGCAGGTGGTGCAGGAGGAAGCCGAGGTATCGGACCGCCGGGCCTCGGTCCTCGGCGAGGTTCCCCTCGATCGCCGGGTGGATCTCCTGCGTCTTCAGGTCGACGTAGCCGAGGTTGAACGTCGTGACCGCCGGATCGATGAGCGTGCCGTAGAGGCGGTGCTTGCCGAAGGCCCGCCACTCCTGGCCGACGAGGACCGACGTGTGCCAGCGGGCGACACGGCTCAGGAGCCTGCCGCCCCACAGGCGGGTCGCCACCTTCGGCAGATCGCCCGGGGCGAGCTTCACGCCGGTCGGGTCCGCTGCCGCCAGCAGCGCCTCGGCGAACTTTCGCTCGTCGCCCGTGCACTCGATGGTGGTGGCGCCGGTGTTGACGTCGGTCCACCCCAGCGACGTCCCGTCACGAGCGCTGAGGTAGAGCCGGTGGTGCCCGGCCTTCCTCCAAGATCGCAGGTAGTAGAAGCGGTGCGCCCGCTCGAACAAGCTGGATGGCGCCTCGTGCGCCCCTCCTTCAGGGGGCGGGGGCGGCGGCGGGGGCGGGGGCGGCAGCGATGAACCGGCCCGGCCGACGAGCGGGCTACCCCCCGGCGGCAGGCCGCTAGCGAGGGCATCGGCGATGTCGTCGACGAGGTCGGGGGCCAGGTCCTGTCGCCCGTTGCTGAGCCGCCGGGCCAACCGATCGACACCGAGGATGCGCCAGTCGCCGAGATCCTCCGAGGGTCGGCTGCGGTCGTCAGCGCCGGTCAGCACCAAGTAGCCGCGTACGGCGACGTCCAAGCCGTCGCGTGCAACGAGGCCGCGTACGTGCTCGGCCACCTCACCGAGGCGGTGCAGGTCGGGGGTCTTGTCGTATCTGCTGATCACGAGCCGCCGGTCCGCAGTGATCGTGATCGTGCCCGACCAGTTCTTGGCGTCGATCACCGCAACCCCCGGCGGACCGATAGCGATGTGGTCGATGTTCCCACCATCGGGCGCCCGCAGGTCGTGCAGGATCCGCCACCCGCTCGAGGTCAGCCCCTCGAGCACGTCGGCGACGACTCGCTCACCAGCAGCGCCCTTCTCGTAGTCGCTCGCCACCTTGGCGGCGTACCGAGCCTTGCGCTCGAGCGCCGCAGACGCAGCCCGAGCGCGCTGCGCCTCAGCCTCCGCCGATCCCCCTGCCGCCACGGCAACCTCCCCTGTCCTTCGGGCGAGCGTACCGCTTGGGCCAGATCGGGCGCGGAGACGGCGTTGCAACGTCAATGTGGTCAAACTGGTCGATGTGGGCAAAGCAGACGCCGTTGCGGAGTTCACGCACGCGGTGCCGTCGATCGACTCACATTGGCGGGCCCTCGTCTTGTTCGGAAGGAACGTCGCTTCGTACAAGCTGGGCCTCGCGCACGCGCTGCTCGAGTTGGGTGAGGCGCAGCCGGACCTCGTGACGCTCGAAGAACTCGCCGTGCCGTTCTCGAGCCACCTTCGTCGCCACCTTGCGACGGCCGACAAGCAGACGACCTCCCGAGGTAGCGCCTTCCTTGACGCCTGTCGCTCACGGAACGCAGGCACCCTGTCCGACGAGGAGCTCATCGAGTCGACGGTCCGCCTCGGCTTCAATAACGTCATCGACGCCTTCCACGTGCTCGACGGCGTGACGACGGCCGAGAGGTTCTTCGTCGACGAGCGCAGGATCAACAACGCGATCCGCATCACGGACCGCTTGTACGAACTCGTTGCACGGCCCGACCGCCTTGCTCTCGCAGACGAGACCGAGAGCCGCTGGTCCCTCGTGGAGGCAGCGTGGAGTTGAACCTGCCCAGCCAGCTGCTCACGGTGTCGTACGACCCCGACCTTCAGGGACTACGGGCGGTCGGCCGCCGACGAACCGCCATCACGGGCGCTCGAGGCGCGCTGAACGGCTATCAGAAGGGGGCGTGCTTCTACTGCTTCGGCCCGATCACCACGGTCCCTGCGAGTCCGGACCTCGGACAGGTCGATCACGTCTTCGCCTGGTCGACAGGCGCCGTCGTCGGCGGAGCACCGGTCGACGGTGCGTGGAACCTGGTCCTCGCCTGCGCGAGGTGCAACGGCTGGCACGAGAAGTCGAACCGTCCACCGCACCTCAGGTACGTCGAACGGCTCCACCGCCGCAACGAGTACCTCATCGCCAGCCAGCATCCCCTACGTCCCACGCTCATGGCGCAGACCGGCTCTTCGCAGGTGGAGCGCGCATCGACGCTGCAACATGCCTACGACGAGGTCACGGCTCATGGTGGGCGCACGGCTTGGCTCGCCGCCGACGAGCACCCACCACGATTCTGAGGGCGCCCCCTGCGCAGGTCACCGGCCGCCGGCGGTGCCGTCCCGGTCGCTGTCTGACTCGG
>DATAGR010000069.1:0-2249 GCA_036263575.1 Aquihabitans sp.
GCCTTGATCTTGCCGGCGATCTCGGCGGCCACCGGGTCCGGCTGGACCGACTGCATGGCCATGAGCTTGGTCATGTCGCCCTGGACCTTGATCTTGCCGGCCATGAAGGCCTGCATCCCGGCCTGCGGGTTGCCCTCGACGAGGATGGCCTTGGCCGTCTCGTACTCGAGCGCGACGGTGAGGTCGGGGGCGTCGAGGTGGCCGAGGTCCATGTCGACGTCGCCCTCGGTCGTGTCCATGTGGGCGTCGATCGGGGCCGCCGAGACGTCGGTCGGGACGTCGGTGATCACGAGGTTCATCCGCATCTTGTGGGGCGGGGCGCCGCCCTGGCCCTCGTACTCGGCACGGATGGCCTTCGCCTGGTCCAGCCACTCGTCGCTCAAGAACTTCGACACGGGGTCCCTCCTACGGAACGGATCTGCTCGGTGGCCGTCTGCGGCGCCGGCCGACCCTAACCGTTGCCCTGCTCGACCGAGGCCGATCACGGACGCTCCCGGGACGACGGTCCGGCCTCCGGGGGCCGGCCCGGGACCTCAGGCGGTGAGCGCCGTCGACGCCAGGCGGACGGCCAGCACGCGCCGGGCGATCTCCTCGTCGGACGCCAGCGAGCACACGACCCAGCGCCCCACGAACGCGGCCAGGTCGTCGACGGGCAGCGGCAGCCGGCCGGTGCGGTGGAAGTGCCCGTAGTAGCCCACGGTGCCGACGACGCCGTAGGCGAGCAACTCGGCGTCCTCGTCGCGGATGGTCCCGTCCTCGATGCCCTCGCGGATGACGGTGGCCACGTCGGCGGTGTGGATCTGGGTGCCCTTGCGGCGCTCGTCGGCGAACGTCTTCTCGAGGTTCTCCACCTCGAGCAGCGCGAAGAAGTGGGCGTAGGCGGCCATGTGGTGGACCGACGCCTCGGCGCCCTGGCGGAGGCGCAGCAGCGGCTCGGCCGCGGGGTCGATCGCCTTGGCCTGGGCGCGGCGCAGCTGGAGGCGGTTGTGCTCGACCAGCTCGCGGAAGAGCGCCTCCTTGTTCTCGAAGTACCAGTAGAAGAGGCCCTTGGCGACGCCGGCGGCCTTGACGATGTCGAGGACCCGGGTCTCGGCGTAGCCCCGCTCGGCGAAGAGGGTGGCGGCGTGGTCGAGGAGCTGGTCCTTGCGCTCCTGGCCCTGGGCGGTCAGCCGCCGGTCGTCGGTCATGGGCCGCAGTGGACCACCGCCTGACCCGTGGGTCAAGGACGGCCCGGGCCGGGGGTGGGCCGCCGGCGGCGCCCGCGCCGCCTCACCGTGCGCCGGACCGGGCGCTGCCCGAGCCGGTGTGGTTGCCTTGGGGCCTGCGCCGTCGCACGACCACCGGGAGCCACCGATGACCGACCCCCTGCCCGCCGACCTCATCCCCGGGGCCGAGCCGTGGGCGCACGAGGGTGGCCCCGTCGGGGCCCTGGTGCTGCACGGCTTCACCGGCAACCCCGGCTCCATGCGGGGCGTGGCCGAGGCCCTGGCCGCCGCCGGCTTCACCGTCGACCTGCCGCTGCTCCCCGGCCACGGGACCAAGGTCGACGACATGATCCCCACCGGGTGGGACGACTGGTTGGGCCACGCCGAGGCTCGCTACCAGGCCCTGGCCCAGCGCTGCGAGCAGGTCGTGGTGGTCGGGCTCTCGATGGGCGGGGCGCTCACCGCGTGGCTGGGCTCCGACCACCCCGAGATCGCCGGGCTGGTGTGCATCAACGCCGTGGTCTCGGTGCCGCCCGGCATGCGGGAGGGGGTCACCGAGCTGCTCGCCTCGGGCGCCGACCGCTTCGACGGCATCGGCTCCGACATCGCCGACCCCGACTCGGTCGAGACGGCCTACCCGCAGACGCCGCTCGCCCCGCTGCTCACCATGTTCGAGGCCGCCGACACGCTGGGGGACCGGTTGGGGCGCATCACGTCGCCGCTGCTGATCGTCACGAGCACCCAGGACCACGTCGTGCCGCCGGAGAACTCGGACCTGCTCGCCGCCCAGGCGTCGGGCCCGGTGGAGCGCCTCGCCTGCGAGCGCAGCTACCACGTCGTCACGCTCGACTTCGACAAGGACCTGGTGATCGAGGCCACCGTCGACTTCGCCCGGAAGGTCACCGCCGGGACCTGACGTCGGCGCGGTGGTGGGGCCGCATCCGGGTGGGGAGCGCCGGAGCGGGCGCCGAAGCATCGGCAGCCATGACCGCACGCATCACCGGGCCCGACGTCGTCCACGTGGCCAAGCTGGCCCGCCTGGAC